>NZ_JOGV01000045.1:0-57017 GCF_000721365.1 Streptomyces sp. NRRL F-5650
ACCACCCCCCGGATCATCAACAACAGGAGGGGGAAGTCATGCCGGACCCGAAGGCCGGAGGCTCCATTGCGGAGCCGCGAAAACGGTAACGGGGGGGGGCTCGCCGGCCGGTTCGGGCAGGCGCAACGGCCCCCGCCCCGGCGTCACGGTGCCGAGCAGGGCCGCCCGGCGCGCCCCCGTACCCGAAGGCACCGCTCCCGGCAGGCCGTTGACGGTCAGGAACCCCAACAGGGCGAAGGCCGGCGCCTCCTTGGCGTCCGACGGCAGCCCGAGCGCGTCGCTGGGGCCGAGGGACACCCCGGGCAGCTCTTCGGCGAGCATGCCCGTCAGCACGGGGTTGTGCGTGCCGCCGCCCGACAGGACGAGCCGGGTGACGCCGTGCGCGCGGCAGGCGTCGGCCACCGTCACGGCGGTGAGCCGGGCCAGCGTCGCCAGGACGTCCTCGGTCCGCGCCACGGGCGCCGCCGCGAGCGCCCGCAGCAGGTACGGCAGGTGGAAGTGCTCCTTGCCGGTGCTCTTCGGTGCCGCCCTGCCGTAGTAGGGGTCGTCCAGCAGCACGCGCAGCAGCGCCGGATCGACCCGGCCCGCACCGGCCCCGCGCCCGTCCTCGTCGTACTGGGCGGCGCCGCCGGTGAAGTGCCGTACGGCGGCGTCCATCAGGGCGTTCGCGGGCCCGGTGTCGAAGGCCAGCGGCCGGGCGCCGGGGGCGACGACGGTGACGTTGGCGATCCCGCCGAGGTTCAGGGCCGCCGGCACGCCGGGCAGCCCCGCCAGGACGAGGGCGTCGAGCATGGCCACCAGCGGCGCGCCCTGGCCGCCGGCGGCGACATCCCTGCTGCGCAGGTCGGAGACGACGGGCAGGCCCGTGGCCTCGGCGACCCAGGCGGGCTGGCCGAGCTGGAGGGTGCCGCGCACGGTGCCGTCCTCGACCCAGTGGTACAGGGTCTGCCCGTGCGAGACCACCAGGTCGGCGCCGCCCCCGCACAGCTCGCGCACGGCCCGCACGGCCACGTCGGCGAACGCCTGCCCGATGCCGGTGTCCAGCTCGGCGACGGTGCGGGCCGTCACCGCCGACGGCGGCAGGCTGCCGGCGATCAGGTCGCGCAACCCGTCGGGGTAGGGGGCGGACAGATGACCGAGCGGGCGCATCTCCAGTGCCTCGCCGCTCAGTTGGAGATCCGCGGCGGCCGCCTCCACGGCGTCGTAGGACGTGCCCGACATCAGGCCGATCACACGCACGATGTACTCCTTGGGGGGGGTGGGCGGGCCGGGCGGGGTCAGGTGCGGTCGGCCGTCGTGGTCACCCGGCCGGGTCCGGCCTCCGGCCCCTCGGCGGCCGCCGCGCTCCTCCCCGGCTCAGGCGCCCGGTGGAACAGGCTCAGCGCGCCGCCGACGACGAGGGTGACCAGCACGCCGAGGGGCACCAGCCACTGGGCCGCGATCGTCTGGGACACCGTGGACCCGCCCGTGGTGACGTCGATCCTCACCCCGCGCACGACGTACGTCATCACGCCGACGGTGACCAGGAAGGCCACGACGGCGTCGGCCTCGCCGGCCCGTGCGACGAGCCGTCCCAGCAGGAACGCGCCGAGCAGCGCGCCGTAGGTGTAGCCCGCGATGGTCAGACCGGTCAGGTACACGTTGCCCGTGCTCGTGCTGAACGCGCAGGCGAAGACGGCCATGAGCGTCGCCCACACCAGCGTCGTCCAGCGGGCCAGCCGCAGCAGCGTTTGCTCGGACGGCGTGGTGCGGAAGAAGCTGTGGATGATGTCGGCGACCGTCGAGTTCGACATCGAGTTGAGCGCCGAGGACAGCGAGCCCATCGCGGCGCCCAGGATGCCGGCCACGAGCAGACCCGAGACCACGACGGGCAGCCCGTGCAGGATGAACTCCGGATAGAGGTTGTCGGAACTGGACAGCCCCAGCTCCGAGAAGGACTTGCCCTCGTTGTACGACCACAGCAGCGCGCCGACGAGCGAGAAGGCGGCGAACTGGACGGTGACGAAGACGCCGGAGGCGATCATGGCCTTCTGGCCCTCGCGCAGCGTCCGGGTCGCCAGCACCCGCTGGACGATGAGCTGGTCGGAGCCGTGCGACGCCATGGCGAAGACGGCGCCGCCGACGATGGCCGTGGGCAGGGCGAACGGGCTGGTGAGGATGTGGGCGAGGCCGAAGTCGGTGTCGAAGAGCGTGAACCGTCCGGCGTCCAGGGCGCGTGCGTAGCCGTCGCCGCCGACGTGCGCGGACAGCACCGCGACGGCGAGGACCGCGCCGCCGAGGTAGAGGATCATCTGGATGGCGTCGGTCCAGATGACCGCCTTGATCCCGCCCAGGTAGGTGTAGACGACGGTGATCAGCGTGATCACGACGATGACGACGCGGTAGCTCGCGTGCACGCCGAACTCGTCGAGCAGCAGCTTGATCGGGATGGCGGAGGCGAACAGCCGCACCCCCTCGGCCAGCAACCGGGTGAACACGAAGGTCACCGACGCGAGCCCCTGCAGCTTCGGACCGAACCGGTCGCCCAGGTACTGGTAGGCGCTCACGAAGCCGCCGCGCTTGTAGAGGGGGATCAGGACGGTGGCCACGACGACGCGTCCCAGGACGTAGCCCAGGGCGAGTTCGACGTTGCCGAAGGCCTGGCCGCTGTAGGCGCCGCCGGGGACGCTGATCACCGTCAGCACACTGGTCTCGGTGGCCACGACGGAGAAGGAGACCGCCCACCACGGCATGTGGCCCTCACCGACGAAGTAGTCCTTCGAGGACTTCTGGCGGCCGGCCTTCCGCAGGCCGATCCAGGCGATCCCGATCAGATAGACCACGATCACCACGAGGTCGAGCTGGCGCACGCTTGCTCCTAGGACGGGCCGGTGGGGTCGCCGGCGTGGGGGAGAGGGCCTGTCGGCCGTCCGAGTAGGGGAATGCCGCCCTCCGGATGTTAGTGAGGTCTGCCCCGCGCGCCGGTGTCCTCACGCGCGTCCCCGCCGCCCGCCCACCGCACGGGCCGGCGGGGCGTCACGGCCCCACGGACCGCACGCCGTCCCCCCGCGGGTCCTCCGCCTCGCGCAGGCTCGTCACCAGCTCACGCGGCAGACCGTGCGTGTCGTGGAGGTAGTGGAAGTCCTCCTCTCCCAGCGGCCCCCGGAAGCGGGGCCGGGAGAGCACGTTGCGGCCGCGTTCCAGCAGCCGCCGGAACCGGCGCTCCTCCTCCACCAGCAGCCGCCGTACGAGGCCGGGGTCCACGGTCTGGCGGAAGTGGTCCGAGGTGTGGGTGACCAACTCGTCCGGCAGGTCGCCGAGCCCGCGCGAGGGGTCGTCCCGCCACAGCACGGTGAGCAGCCGTCGCAGCAGGCGGCGCAGCACGTAGCCCTGGCCGGTGTTGGCCGGGCGCACCCCGTCGCCGACGACCACCACGGCCGACCGCAGGTGGTCGCAGACCACCCGGAACGACGGCTCGTCCAGCGGCCACAGGGACGGCAGCACCCGCCGCCACGGCTCGAAGACGTCGCAGTCGAACACCGACGGCCTGCCCTGCAGCAGCGAGACCAGCCGTTCCAGGCCCATGCCCGTGTCGATGTTGCGCCGGGGAAGCGGCACGAGACGGCCGTCCGCCAGCCGGCGGTGGCGCATCATCACGTGGTTCCACACCTCCACCCAGCGGTCGTCGCCGGTGGGCGTGGAGCGGGGCGGGGCGTCGCCGCTCCACAGGAAGATCTCCGAGTCGGGACCGCACGGGCCCACCGGTCCGTTGGACCACCAGTTGTCGTCCTCGGTCAGCTCCACGGGAACACCGCGCTCCTGCCACAGCCGCAGGGACTCGGTGTCCGGCCCGACCTGCTCGCCGCCCCCGTACACGGTGGCGTGCAGCAGACCCGGGTCGACGCCCAGTCCCTCGGTGAGCAGGCGGTGGGCCCAGTCCAGACTCGTCGAACCCTCGTAGTCGCCCAGCGACCAGGTGCCGAGCATCTGGAACACGGTCAGATGGGTGCGGTCTCCGACCTCGTCCAGGTCCGTGGTGCGCAGACAGCGCTGCACGTTGACCAGCCGCCGGCCCAGCGGATGGGGGCGGCCCTCCAGGTACGGGGTGAGCGGGTGCATGCCGGCGCTGGTGAACAGCACGGGGTCGCCCGGCTCGGGCAGCAGCGTCGAGCCGGTGATCCGGCGGTGGCCGCGGTCCTCGTAGTACTCGACGAACGTGCGGACGACGTGCTCGGTGTCCATGGGGTGACTCCTTCGCTCGGGGCGGGAGGGGCACCGGAGAACGGAACCGCGCGGTCCTCGCACCGAGGCGAAGGTGGCGGGACGCCACGTGGACCACCGACGAACCGTTTCCGGTCGCCGGTGGGAAAGGGGGAAGGTCAGACGGCGGCAACCGGCGAGCTGGTCGCTCGCGCGGTCGCGAAGGTGCTTCGGCCGATGACGTTCATGTCCCCGAGACAACTCCACCGGCGTCCGGAAGGCAACCGGATTTTCCGCGCCCGGCCGTCAGCGGGTGCCCGCCCACACCTCCGGGGTCCGGCCCGCCCACGGCTGGGCCCTCTCGAGCTGTCCGGCGAGACGGAACAGGAGGTCCTCGCGCCCGTAACCGGCGGCGAACTGCATGCCGATCGGCAGACCCGTCCCGGCGTCCGCCGCCAGCGGCACCGACATGGCGGGCGTGCCCGCCACGTTGAACGCCATCGTGAACGGCGAGCGGTCGTTGAGCCGCTCGATCCAGCCGAGGCCGTCGAGCGCCTGAGCGCCCTCGCCGTAGGCGCCCAGCAGCGGGGGGAGTTCCGGCAGGGTCGGGGTGAGCAGCAGGTCGTGGGTGCCGAAGAAGCGGGCCAGGGCCCGGGCTACGCGGTTGCGGACGGCGAGGGCGGCGGCGAACTGGGGGCCGCTGACCTCGTGTCCGTACCGGTGGGCGGCCAGTGTCGACGGCTCCAGGGTCGAGGAGTCGACGGGCCGGCCGAGGGCGGCGGCCAGGTCGTCGACCGAGGCCGCGAGATTCGCCGTCGACAGGCGGGCGTTGGCCAGCACGAACTCCTCCCAGCCGACGCCGAGGCCGACCGTGACCTCCTCCGTGCGGTGCCCGAGGGATGCGAGCAGCCGCACCGTACCGTCCAGCGCGTCGGCCACCGGGGCGGCCGTCCGCCGTCCGCCCCAGGCCTGGGCCAGGACCCCGATCCGCAGCGGGCCCGGAGGGCGGGTGACCTCCTGCGCGTAGGGGCGGGGCGGCTGCTCGGCGAAGTAGGGGTCACCCGGTTCCGGACCGCGCACCAGGTCGAGCAGGGCCGCGCTGTCCCGCACGGTCCGGCTGACGCCGCCCTGGACGGCCAGCCCGTTGAACCCCTCGTCGAGGGCGGGACCGAGGGAGACCCGGCCACGGGTGGGCTTCAGCCCGAAGAGGCCGTTGTGGGCGGCGGGGATCCGCAGCGAGCCCGCCGCGTCGGTGGCGTGGGCGAGCGGGACCGCACCGGCCGCGACGGCCGCTCCCGCGCCGCCGCTGGAGCCGCCGGCGCCGCGGCCGGTGTCCCACGGGTTGCGGACCGGGCCGTACAGCGCCGGTTCCGTGGTGATGCTGTAGGCCAGCTCCGGCGACGCGGTGCGCCCGAGGGTCACCAGCCCGGCGCGGCGCAGGCGCCGCATCAGGAACGAGTCGGAGCGGGCGACGTGCCCGGCCGCGAGCCTGCTGCCCATCTCCGTGCGCCGGCCCGCCATGGAGATCCCGAAGTCCTTGATCAGGAACGGCACTCCGGCCAGCGGCGTGCTGCCGGGCACGGGCCGGTCGTCGGCCGGCCAGGTCTCCACGACGGCGCCGGTCGCCGGGCCGGTCCTCCGTATCGCCTCGCGTGCGGCCGACTCGACCTCGGCGGGCGACACCTCGCCCCTGGCCATCAGCTCCGCCAGCCCCACCGCGTCGTGGCGCACGTACTCGGACACCCTCACTGTCACTCCTCGGGTCGACGAACGGTACTCATGAGTCCCGTCCGATACCGTTCGGTATCGTCTGGGACGGACTGGTACCGTAACAGGCGGTGCAGGACCCCATCGACCGCACGTCACGGAGCAGGGATGACATCGACCGCCGCAAGGCCGGGCAGAGTGGCGAAGCTGCCGCCTCGGGAGCGCATCCTCGACGCGGCCGAGGAGCTCTTCCAGCGCGAGGGCATCCAGCGCGTCGGCGTCCAGGCCATCGCCGACCGGGCCGAGACCACCAAGATGGCGATCTACCGGCACTTCGAGACCAAGGACGCGCTGGTCGCCGAGTGGCTGCGGATCCTGGCCGCCGAGTACCAGGCGGCCTTCGACCGCGTCGAGGCCGAACACCCCGGCCGGCCCCGGGAGCAGATCCTGGGGCTCGCCCGCTTCGTCGCCGACGGCCTGCCGTCGCTGTCGTACCGGGGCTGCCCCTTCGTCAACTCGCTCGCCGAGCTGCCCGACCGCTCCCACCCCGCGCGACGGGTGATCGAGGAGCACAAGGCCCGGCAGACCCGCAGACTGGTCGGCATGTGCACCGAGGCCGGGCTGCCCGACCCCGAGCAGGTCGCGGCCCAGATCACCTTCGTGCTCGAAGGAGCCCAGGTCAGCACGCAGAACGGAAGCGTCGACCGGGCCGGGGAGCGACTGATGCGCATCGTCGAGGCGCTCGTCGGCCCGTAGCGTCACCCGCCGGGCCGTTCTCCGGGTGCGGTCAGTGCGGGGCGCGCCCCGTGCCGGGGCCGTGGCCGCGCCACGGCGCGGTCGCCCAGGAGGGGAGCCAGGTGTCCTCGGGCAGGGGGGCCAGGCTCGCGAAGTGTTTGACGACGGCGTCCAGACCGGGGTGCGGATTCTCGCGGGGGAGCAGGAGCGAGAGCGGGTAGGCGAGCGTCGGACGCACGATCGGGATGCGGCGCAGGTCGTGGCCGGCCGGCCAGACGTACCGGTCCCGCGAACCCACGAGGGTGGCGACGTCGCCGGAGTCGGCGAGGACGTCGAGGAGTACCTCGTTGCCGAAGTTCGGACCCGTGGCGTCCACGCGGAGGCCGAAGGCCGCGGTGAGCTGGTCGTAGAAGTCCGCCCACTCGCTGCCCGGCGCGATGCCGGGCACCCGGATCCGGTGCCCGCGCAGCCGGTCCGGTGTCACGGCGCGGGCGGGGGCGAGCGGGTGCCGCGGTCCCACCACGAGTTCCAGCGGGGAGTGGAACGCGTGGATCATCCGCACCTCGCGCGGCAGCGCGGCCGGGTCGGTGACCGAGCGGAAGGAGGCGTCGACGTCGCCCGCCTGCACGGCGGCCACCGCCAGACGCGGGTCGTCCACCTTGAGTGTCACCACGTCGAGTTCGCATCCGGGATGCGAGCGCCAGTAGTCGTGCAGGACGACGGCCTGCGCGCTCCGCAGCCCGAGCACGTCGACGCGCAGCGCCCGCGAACCCCGCCGGATCGCGGCGACGGCGCGGTCGACGTCCGCGACGACGGCCCGGGCGTGCGGCAGGAAGGCCTGTCCGTCGAGGGTCAGCTCGACGCCCCGGGCGGTCCGCGTGAACAACCGGACGCCGAGCGCGCGCTCCAGGGCCGCGATCCGCTTCGAGACCGCCTGCTGCGTCACGCCGAGTTCGCCGGCCGCGTGCCGAAGCTGTCCCAGCTCGGCCGCCCGGACGAACGACCGCACCGCCTCGGTGTCCATGGCACCGAGCATAGGCGGTGCGCGGCCGGTGCCCGGCCGGTGCGCGGGACGGCACCGCGGCGCCGGGGCCCGCGCCCGCGTGCCATAACCTCGTCCGTGGGAACGGCAGTTGTCGGTTGCCGAGTGTGTCCACACGTCCACACCGAGGAGGCGGCGGTGCTCCACAGGCGCGGCTCGCGATTGCTGGTAGGCGCCGTGGCGCTGGCCTGCGTGGCACTGGTGGGGCCCAGCGCCCCCGGCGGCGCGCCGTCCGGCAGGTCACTGCCCGTCGAGGCCGTCAGGGACGTCGTACCGAACCGCGTCATGACGTGGAACCTGTGCAACCCCTGCGACGCGAGCAACCTGGACCGGGCCGCCGAGATAGCAGCGCACGCGCCCCAGGTCATCGGCATGCAGGAGGCGTGCGCCCGCGACGTCGACCGGATCCGGGACTATCTGGAGGTCTTCCACGGCCTCGTCTACCACGTCGCCCACGGCTCGGTCCTGCGGAACTGGGGCCGTTGCGGGGGAGCGCCGTGGAATCCGGGCGGCTTCGGCCAGGCCATCCTGTCGGCGGCGCCGATCACCGACCGGGTCACCGTCGAGTACCCCGAAGGCGGCTCCGAGGACCGCGGGTACCTCGCGGTCACCACCGAGGTGGGCGGGCGGTCCGTCCGGGTCCTCGACACGCACCTCGCCCAACGGCGGCAGGAGGAGTTCCGCGAGGACCAGGTCCGCGTACTGGCCGCCGAAGTCGCCCGGCACGACCGGGCCGTGGTCCTCGGCGACTTCAACGCCGTACCGGACGCCGCCGAACTCGACCCCATGTGGGCACTGGCCACGGACGCCGACCCGCGGTGCCACCCCGCGCCCGCAGGCACCTGCGAGCCGACCACGGACTGGCGCAGCAAGTTCGACTACGTCTTCCTGCGCGGCATCGCCCCCCGCGGACACCGGGTGGTCCGCACCCCGCACTCCGACCACGACATGCTGTACGCCGACCTGGACGTGACCTGAGGCGGCATCACCCGGTGCCCGCACGGGGGTGAGGACAGAGCCCGACGGGGCCGTCCGCGCGCATGGCGGCCCCCGCCCCGGGTAGCCTCCGGAGCAGCGGGGCGCGGCGCAAGCGCCCGGAGAGCGAGGAGTGGCGGACGTGATTCGAAAGCTGCAGGCGGTGGCGCTGGACTGCGCCGACCCGGCAAGGCTCGCGGAGTTCTACGCGGAGCTGCTCGGCGGTCGGGTGGTCGCCGATCCGGACGACGGCGACTGGGTCGAGGTGCACGGCTTCGAGGGAACACCGCTGGCCTGCCAGCGCGTGGACGGGTACCAGGCGCCCCAGTGGCCCGGCCAGGACCGCCCCCAGCAGCTCCACCTGGACTTCGACGTCGACGACCTGGAGGGCGAGGAGAAGCGGGCGCTCGCACTCGGCGCGACCGTCCTGGAGCGGACGGACCAGATCCGCGAGGGCGCCAACTGGCGGGTCTACGCCGACCCGGCCGGCCACCCGTTCTGCCTCTGCCTCCACTGAGTCCGGCTGCCCGCCGGCGACGGCGGTGCCGGGCGCGCCGCCGGGAGCGGCCGCGCACCGGGCCTCCGCCGGACCGGGCGCCGGTCCTTCCCGGAATCAGACGGTCTGCGCCGCCGCGGCCAGGATCCGGGCCAGTTCGGCGGGCTGGGTGATCATGGGCCAGTGGCCCGAGTCGATGTCCGCGAAGTCGACGTGCCCGGCCGCGGCGAGTTCCGGAACGTCCCCGGCCTCGATCCACTTCCGTGCCTGGGCGGGCGTGAACTCCGGACACACGAGCACGACCGGCACGTCGAACCGGCGCTCGTCGGTCAGCCGCACCACGCCCCTGGCCACGGCCTCGGGCACCGGGACCGCGGCCGCCGCCATCGCACGCCTCGCCTCCTCGTCGAGGTCCGCGGCGTCCGGCCCCTGGAAGGGCTCCCAGCCCGGAAAGGCCATCGCACCGTCCCTGACCTCGAAGAAATCGGCGTACGGCTGCCCGTCCGGCGTCGGGATGCCGCCGATGAGCGCGACCTTGGCCAGTCGTTCCGGGCGCCGGTCGGCGGCCAGCCAGGCCAGGGTGCAGGCCGCGGAGTGCCCCACCACCATGGGCCTGCCGGACGCCGAGTCGACCGCCGCCAGTACCGCCGCCACCTGGTCGTCGAGCGTCGCGGACGCCGCACCGTCGCCCTGCCCCGGGAGGGTCAGCGGCACCGGGCGGTGGCCGAGCGATTCCAGCGAGGACGCCACACCGTCCCACACGGATCCGTCCAGCCACAGGCCGCCGATGAGCAGGATGTCCATGATCGGTTCCCTTCCGTTGTGCTGAGTGGCCCACCGTAGGAGGAGATCCGGACAATCCACTGCCGGTTCGGTCATCGGCCCCCCTCCCGCGTGTCCACGGCGCGAACTAGCCTGTGTCCGTGCCGAACGACGTCAGCCCCACCGCGCGAGCCCTGCGCGCCCTGGAGATCCTCCGGACGCGCCCCGCCACGACGGCGGGTGAACTCGCCGGGCGGCTGGGCGTGACGGAACGGGCGGCGCGGCGGTACGTCGAGATCCTGAGGGAGGCGGGCGTCCCGGTGGAGTCGTCCCGCGGACCGCACGGCGGCTACCGGCTGGGGCGCGGGACACGGCTGCCCCCCGTGCACTTCACGCAGGCCGAGGCGCTCGGCCTCGTCATGGCGGCGCTGAGCGGCCGGCCGGCCACGGCGGACACCGACGACCTGGTCGGGACCGCCCTGGGCAAGGTGGTCAAGGCGCTGCCGGAGAGCGTCGGCCGGCAGGCGGCACTACTGCGGGAGTACGCGTCCGCCGCCCCCGACCCGGCCGCGGCACACCCCGATCCGGCCGTCACCAGCAGCCTCGTCGAAGCCGTCGCACACCGGCGCCGCGTGCTGCTCACCTACCGCAGCGAGGCAGGGAACACGTGGGACGAGGAGGTGGACCCGTGGGCCCTCGTCGTGCGTCACGGGCGCTGGTACCTGCTGTGCCACTCCCACCGCGCGGCCGCCGTCCGCACCTACCGGGCCGACCGGATCGGCCGGGCCCGGCCGACCCCGCACGGGTTCGAGCCACCGGCGGCCTTCGACCCGGTGGCGGTCCTGGAGGAGAACCTGGGCAGCGGCTGGCGGTTCACCACCCGGGTGGTCTTCGACGCCCCGCAGGCCGAGGTCGCCCCCTGGATACGCCCGCCCATGGGCCGGCTCGAACCCCTGGGCGAGGGCTGCGTCCTCGTCGGCAGCACCCGCAACCCGGACATGTACGCGCAGGAGTGGCTCGCCGGGGTGCCGTTCGCGTTCCGCGTCGAGGGCGGCGCGGAACTGCGTGCGGCGGCCGCCGCGCTCGCGGCCCGCTTCACCGCCGCCCTGGCGGACCCGCCCCCGCCCGCCCTGTAGGGACGGTCCGGCGAGGGGCGGTTCAGGTGGTGCGGATCGCGGAGATGTCGAACTGCAGGCGGACCTTCTCGCTCACCATGCTGCCGCCGGCTTCGAGCCGCTGGTTGTAGACCAGGCCCCAGTCCCTGCGGTCGATGGTGGTGGTGCCGTCGAAGCCGGCCCGCTCGTAGCCGAACGGGTCCACGACCGAGCCGAGGTAGTCGAGTTGCAGCTCGACGGGCCGGGTCGTGTCGCGGATGGTGAGGTCGCCCGTCATGCGGAAGCTCTCCGCCGCCTCGTGGGTGGTGGAGGTGCTGCGGAAGGTCATCTCGGGGTAGCGGCGGACGTCGAAGAAGTCCTTGCCGACGAGGTGGGCGTCCCGCTGCTCCACGCCGGTGTCGACGCCGGCGACACGGATGACGATCTCGGCCCGCGACTCGCTGGGGCGGGCCCCGTCGAAGTAGAGCCTGCTGTCGTAGTCCGTGAAGGCGCCCCGGACCGTGGTGACCATGGCGTGCCGCACGGAGAACCCGATCCGGCTGTGGGGGCGGTCGATGGTCCAGTGCCCGGTCAGCGCGCGAAGGGCCGGGTCGAGCGCGGCCACCGCTGTGGCGGGCCGTGCGGCGGGCCAGTCGCGGTCGGCTGCCGTGGTCGGCTCGGCGACGGCGGTCTGGCGCCGGCTGAAGATACCCATGAGTCGTAGGCCTTTCGAATCGATCACCTCGTGTTATCACGAAGCCGATCGGCGGCCCGCGGCAAGATGTGCGGCCTCGTCCGGGTTCCATGACCCCGGCCGCAAAGCTGCACCGGTTCGACACCGGGTCCCTCACTTGTGGGCGCGGCGGGGTCAGCGCAACCGCCCGAGCGCGTCCCTCAGCCGCCGTGCGTCCCGCAGCCGTTGCTCGTAGGTGGCCCCGAGCACGAGCAGCAGCAGACCGGCGAGGGCGGGCGGCACCCACCGGGGCAGCGCGCCGACGACCTGCGCGAGGTACGGGGCCAGCTCGTGCAGCGTGACGAGCGCGAGCACGCCCGCACCGAGGACCAGCGGCGCCTGCAGCCGGTGCCGCGCCCCAGTCAGGGTCACCACGAGCGCGGCGACACCGAGCAGCAGGGGCCGCAGCCAGTGCCGGTCGTCCCAGGCGGCGAGCAGACTCGGCACCAGGGTGACGGCCAGCGCCGCCCCGTACGCCGTCCACGAGGAGGCGGCCGGGTCGCGGCGTCGGCGCAGCCACCCGACGACCAGCGTGGGCCCGGTCACCGGCAGGGTGTAGGCCTCCGGCGTGGTGACGTCCCAGGCCGTCAGGCGCACCCAGGCGGCCAGCAGGAACAGCGCGGCGGCCACGTACCCGGCCGGCCGCCGTTGCGGACGCAGCGCGGTGGCGGCCGTGAGGACACCGCAGAGGGAGAGCACCACGGCCAGCACCGGCGGATCGGTCACGGCGAGGGCGAGGGCCAGCAGTCCCGCGGCCGCGCCCGCCGCCTCGGCCGGCACGGTCGTGCCCGAGCCACCCGTACGGGAGGTGAGGAGGACGGCGACGGCGGGGACGGCCAGCACCAGCAGCGCCGTGTGCTGCGGTGGCCAGCCGGCGGACGCACCGGCCGCGCAGGCCAGTGCCGTGGCGTGGCCGAGGGCGGCCGGCACGGTGAACGGGGCGAGCCCGGGGCGGCGGCCGGCCACCCCGAACAGGACCGTCAGCGACGCCAGGACACCGAGCGTCGCGGACTCGGAGGCCAGCGCGAGGAAGGCGAGGCCGACCGAGGTGACGAGCGCCAGCAGCAGGGCGGTGAGGGCCGGCGGACTCGGCCGCTGCTCGGCACGGCCGGTCCACCCCGCGAGGCCCAGCGCCGCCGCGACCACCGTGCCCTGCGCCACCAGCCCTGCCTCGTACGGCAGTCGGAGCACCACCGGCAGCACGAGGACGGCCGCCCAGCCGAGCCCGAGCGCCACCACCGCGACGGCGGCGCGGTGCCGGGCGGTGTTCCGACCGGCGACCAGCAGCACGGCGGCCACGGCGGCGAGGACGAGCGGCACGGTGCTCGCGTACGGCGGCCAGGGCACCGCCGAGAACACGGCCTCCCGGACACTCCCCGGCCGGCCGGACCACGGCCGCGTACTCCGGGCCACCGGACCGAGGAGGGTCCCGGCAACCAGGGGGAGCGCCCACAGCACCGCGACGCCCTGGACGGCCGCCGATGCGAGCACCAGGCCCTGCCGCAGCGGCCGGCGCAGCGGCGTCCGGTCCACCGCCAGGAGAGCGATCGCGCAGGCCAGGCACCCCGGCACGATCCACTCGCCCGGCACCGAGACCCGCAGCACCCCGCCCGCTGCCGCGACCAGGCACAGGCCCGCGGCCAGGGCGGCGCCCCTGGCGGCGTCCGCGTGGGGGACGGATCGGCCGGAGACCAGGGCGATGGCCGCCGCCCCGGCCAGGAGCGCCGCCGCCCGAGCGGCCGTACCGGGGTCGGAGGCGTTCCAGCAGAGCCATCCGGCCGCCAGGACACCGGCGACGCCCGTGCCCAGTGCGCCGGTCACGGCGACGACCCGCACCGGCACCGGGGCCGCCCGCAGGGCGACGGCCGTGCCGCCGGCGGCGGTCGCGAGCAGCACGGCCGTGACCGTGTGCGGACCCGCGCCGGCGGCGAGGGCCCACAGGAGCAGGGGAAGGTGGGCCGTCGCCACGGCGAGCGGGAGGGGGTGGCGGAGTCTGGGGCGTGCGCCCGCACCCGCCGAGCCGTCCCCCGCCGCCTTCCCGACCAGGGCGGGAGCCGCCGTCAGCAAGCCGTACGCGGCCCACAGCCCGGCCAGCACGGCGGACGCCGCCGCCGTGTACCCGGCACCGCCCACGCCCGTGAACGCCACCTCGTGCAGCGCGTAGGAGTCGAGGACGGTCAGGGCGGTCCCCAGGGCGGACACGGCCTCGGCGGTCGACCGCAGTCCGCGCCGCAGCAGCACCACGGGCGCCCCCAGCGCCGCGACGGTCAGCGCGCCGAGCACCAGCGCGCGTCCCGTGATCCCCAGGTGGCCCCAACTGACCAGCGTGAACGCGATCGCCGCGACCGTCAGCAGCAGACCGCCGAGGACCAGCAGGACGTTCTGCACGCCGGACGCGGAGGTCTCCGGACGCGGTGCGGCACCGGCCGCCCCGGCGCGCGGCGGATCGCCCCACGGCATGGCCCCCGCACCCTGGCCGGGTGGCCGGGCGGCGCCGGTGCGCAGCGTGTGGACCAGCCACTCACGGCGCCGCAGCAGGACGGCACGGCGCAGGTCGAGTTGCCGCAGCTCGGCGTCGAGGAGCCGCAACTCCTCGGCCGGAGGCGGGAGGTTCGTCATGCCTGGGAGTGTGGCCCCCGGCACACGCCGGGACATGAGCGCGGATACTCATCCCGTACTCATGGACACCCAGGCACGCGGGGGGAGGGCGTCAGGAACGTCCCGGCGGGGTGTCAGGGCTCGACGGGGAGAACCGCCCAGACGGTGTTGCCGCCGGTGCGGTCGGACCGGGCGGTGCCCCAGGAGTCCGCGAGCTGCTGCACGATCAGGAGCCCCCGTCCGCTCTCCTCGAGGGTGGCGGAGCGGGAACCGGCCTTGCCGGCCGGCACGTGCCCGTCGTCGTGCATCTCGATCCGCAGGCGCCGGCGCGAGGCCGACAGGCCGCACACCATGCGTGTGCTGCCCGAGTGGATCACGGCGTTGGTCGCCAGTTCCGAGACGAGCAGCACCGCGTCGGTGCAGACGTCGCCGGGGAGCCCCCAGTCGCGCAGCCGCCGGCGGACCGTGTCACGTGCCGTCCGCACGCTGATGCGGAGCGAGGGAAGCTCGAACCAGTGCTGCCGGTCCGGATGTGCCGGCGGTAACAGACCGGGCGAAGGGCTCGTGTGGGGGGTCACGGTGATCGCCTTCCGGTGAGGACGGGCGCGTTGGGGGGAGCGGGCCTGGGCGGGCGCGGACGGGAGGGCGGTCGGTCGTACGGGCTCACAGACGCCACTATGCTCGCCGCCCAGTTCAGGCTGCAACCGAATCCCTGATAATTTCAGGAAGACCCGTTCAGTCTGGTGTCGTCGCCAAGTCGCTGTCACAATGGCGCCGGTGACAGCCCATCAGGAGGTGGGGGCGTGAGTGAAGCTCGGTCCGGCGCGGGCACCAGCGCCCCGACGGTGCTGCGCATGATCCTGGGACGCAGGCTCCAGGACATGCGGCAGGACGCGGGCGCCTCACTGGCCGACGCGGCCAAGGCGCTCCGGGTGACGCCCCTGACGATCCGCCGGCTGGAGAAGGCCGAAGTCGCCCTCAAACCGCTCTACGTCGAGAAGCTCCTGCAGACCTACGGCAGCTCCCAGCAGGAGATAGACGAGTTCGTCGCGCTCGCCGAGCAGGCCAACAAACCGGGCTGGTGGCACGCCTACCGCGACGTGCTGCCCACCTGGTTCACCGCCTACGTCAGCCTGGAGACCGGCGCCGGCACGCTGCGCACCTACGAACCCCACTACGTCACGGGGCTTCTCCAGACTCCGGCCTACGCCCGCGCCGTACTGAGCGGAGGCTTCCCGAACGGCTCCGAGGACGAGTTGGAGCGCCGGGTGGACCTGCGGCTGCGCAGGCAGAGCCTGTTGGAGCGGGACAACGCGCCCACCCTCTGGGTGGTCATGGAGGAGGCGGTCCTGCACCGGGCCGTCGGCGGACCGGACGTGATGCGCGAGCAGATCGACCGGCTCCTGGAGGTGTCCGAGCTGGAGCACGTCAGCATCGACATCCTGCCCTTCGCCGTCGGCGCCCACGTCGGGGCCTGCGCCCCCTTCACCTACTTCCGGTTCGAGGAGCCCGAGCTGCCCGACGTCGTCTACAGCGAGATCCTCTCCGCGTCGATGTACCTGGACGAACGGGAGGACGTCGTCGCGCATCTGGAGGCGCACAACCGGATGTCGCTGCTCACCTCGACACGGGAGAGCAGGGCACTCCTGAACCGCATGCGCAAGGAGTACTCATGAGCACCACCGAAGTCACCGTCTACAACGGGATGCCGGCCTGCGACCTCGGCGAGCAGGGCTGGGAACGCCCGTGGAGCGGGCCCAACGGCGGCCAGTGCGTGGAGACCAAGCAACTCGCCGACGGCCGGGTCGCGGTGCGCCAGTCGACGGACCCGGCCGGCCCCGCTCTCATCTACACGCCCGAAGAGATCGGTGCGTTCGTCCAGGGGGTCAAGCAGGGCATGGCCGACCACCTCACGGCCGGTCTTCCGGAGGGAACAGCATGAGCAGCAGCACCCACGCCGCACGCGGGCTCGACACCAGCAGGCCGCACTCGGCCCGCATGTACGACTACTACCTAGGCGGCAAGGACCACTTCCCGGTCGACAAGCAGGCCGCCGAAGCGGTCGCCGAGGCCTACCCCGGCATCTTCACCTGTGCCCGGGAGAACCGTGCCTTCATGCACCGCGCCACGCGGGTACTGGCGCAGGAGCACGGCATCCGCCAGTGGCTGGACATCGGCACCGGCATCCCCACCGAGCCGAACGTGCACCAGGTGGCACAGTCCGTGGTCCCCGAGGCCCGGGTGGTCTACGCCGACAACGACCCGCTCGTGCTGAAGTACGCCGAACGCCTCATGCGCAGCACCCCGCAGGGCCGTACCACCTACATAGAGGCCGACGTCAACGACCCGGACACGCTGCTCGAAGCGCCCGAACTGGCCGACGTGCTCGACCTCTCCCAGCCGGTCGCCCTGTCCCTGAACGCGCTGATGCACTTCATCACCGACGCCCGCGACCCGTACGGCATCGTCGAACGGCTCATGGCCGCCCTCCCGTCCGGCAGCGCCCTCGCGCTGAGCCACTGCACGCCGGACTTCGACCCGCCCACCTGGGAGAAGGTCACGGACATCTACACCGGCGCGGGTACGCCGGTGCAGTTCCGCCCCCAGCAGGACGTCACCCGCTTCTTCGCCGGGCTCGACCTCCTCGACCCCGGCGTCACCGTGGGTCACCGCTGGCGACCGGACCGGCCCCTCGGTGCCGACGCCCCCACCGACGCCCAGGTCAGTCTGTGGGCCGGGGTCGGCATCAAGCCGTAGCCCACCCACTTGCCGGACGGTCGCGGCGGGGCGCAGGGTGGAGGAATGAGCGGTCAGCAGGGCCCCACGCTCATCGCCTCGGTGCGGCGGGCCTTCCGGCTGATGGAAGCCGTGAGCGCCCACGGCGGCGGCGTGCCGGCCAAGCAACTGGCGCGCGAGACGGGGCTGGCCCCGGGCACCGCCTACCACCTGCTGCGCACCATGGTGCACGACGGCTACCTGCGCAGACTCGAGGACGGCACGTTCGTCCTCGGGGAGAAGGTGGGAGCCCTGCACGCCGGGAGCCGGCACCAGGCGGCGCTGAGCAGGGTCCGTCCCACGCTCATGGAACTGCGGGACGGCCTGTCGGCCGCGGCCTACCTGACCCTCTACGAGGAGGGCGAGATCCGGGTCGCGGAGATCGTGGACGGTCCCAAGGCGCCCCGCGTCGATCTGTGGGTCGGTTTCGAGGACGCGGGGCACGCCACCGCGCTCGGCAAGAGCGTGCTGCGCGAGCTGGACGCGGACGCCCGTGCCGACTACCTCTCCCGGCACGCGCTGAACGACCTCACCCCGCGCACCGTCACCCACCGCGCCGAACTGCTGCGGCGCCTCGACGCCTCCTCGCACGGGCCGGCCGTGACCGACATCGAGGAGTACCGGCTGGGCACCGCGTGCGTGGCGGTGCCCGTCCGGCGGGGCGAGACCGTCGGATCGCTCGGCATCTCCGTGGACGTCGGCCGCGCGGCCTGCCTCGACGACGCCGTGGCCACGCTGCTCGACACCGCGGGGCGCGTCTCCCGGGGCCTGTCTCTCACCATCTGAAAACCGGAACCTTGCCACACCGGGTCCGTATCGCTTCTCCTGGACGAGAAGGGCAAATCGGACAGCTCAGGGGAGCGGTACGTGAGTGAGCAGGGCGTCACAGGGCCGCACGCGCGGGTCGGCTGCCGGGTGACGAACGGCTGGACGGTCGTCAGGGCCGACGACGAGATCGACATCGCCTTCGCGCCCCTCGTCCGGGCCGAGGTGGGCCGCCGCCTGGCCGAGGGACACCGGCACTTCGTCCTCGACCTGTGCGGCACCCCCTTCCTCGACTCCATGGGCCTCGGCATGATCGTGGGGGTGACCAAGCGCATCCGCAGCCACCACGGCTCGTTGCGGATCGCCTGTTCCGACCGGCGGCTCCTGCACGTCTTCGCCCTCGGCGGACTGGGGACGGTCTACTCCTTCCACGACTCCGTGGAGCAGGCCGTCGCCCAGCCCCCCGACGGGGAGGGACTGGCCGGCTGGCCGCCCGCGCGGGCCTGACGCGGCCGCCACCGCGGTGTTTGACCGGGCCGAGGCGGTTCACTGGAACCGGAGGCGCGGACACTGAGAGCACCGCGGGCCCGAGGGAAGGCCGTCCAGGTCGCCGAGGAAGGGTGGATCATGACCGCACGGGTCGCATACCGGAGAATCTACGAGGAAGCCACGCCGCAGGACGGCAAGCGGGTGCTCGTCGACCGCCTGTGGCCCCGCGGCATGAGCAAGGAGCGGGCCGAGCTGGACGAGTGGCTGCGCGACGTCGCCCCCTCGGCCGACCTGCGCCGCTGGTACCACCACGACCCCCAGCGGTACGACGAGTTCCGGCGCCGCTACTACGCCGAGCTGGAGGACTCCGACCACGAGGCCGCGCTGCGGCGGCTGCGCGACCTGGCGGCACACGGCAAGGTCACCCTGCTGACGGCCACCAAGGACGCGGACCACAGCGAGGCCGCCGCACTGGCCCAGTGGCTGGACGGAGCCTGAACCCGTCCGCCGCTCCGGACCCGGTCACCGCGTCGCCGTCACCCCCTGCTCGGGGGCCGTGGGGCCCGGCCCGGGCCCGTCACCCAGTGCCCGCAGGATCTCCTCGACGCTCTGCCTGGCGTCGCCGAAGAGCATGCTGCTGTTGTCCCGGAAGAACAGCGGGTTCTGCACGCCCGCGTAACCGGAGGCCATCGAGCGCTTGAACACGACCACCCGCTCCGCCTCCCAGACCCGCAGCACGGGCATCCCCGCGATCGGGCTGGCGGGGTCCTCGGCCGCCGAGGGGTTGACCGTGTCGTTCGCCCCGATGACCAGGACGACCGACGTGTCCGCGAAGTCGTCGTTGATCTCGTCCATCTCCAGCACGATGTCGTACGGCACCTTCGCCTCGGCCAGCAGCACGTTCATGTGCCCCGGCAGCCGTCCGGCGACCGGGTGGACGCCGAAGCGCACCTCGGTCCCGCGCTCGCGCAGCCGCCGCGTCAGCTCCGCGACCGGATGCTGGGCCTGCGCCACGGCCATGCCGTAGCCCGGGGTGATCACCACGGACCGGGCCCCGGCGAGCAGCTCGGCCGCCTCGTGCGCCCGGATCTCCCGGTGCTCGCCCTGTGCCTCGCCGCCGCCCGGCGCGGCCTCGATGCCGAAGCCGCCCGCGATGACGGAGAGGAAGGACCGGTTCATCGCCTGGCACATGATGTAGCTCAGATACGCACCGGAGGAGCCGACCAGCGCCCCGGTCACGATGAGCAGGTTGTTGTCCAGCAGGAACCCGGCCGCCGCCGCGGCCCAGCCGGAGTAGCTGTTGAGCATCGAGACGACGACGGGCATGTCGCCGCCACCGATGGAAGCCACCAGGTGCCAGCCCAGCGCGAGCGCCAGCACCGTGACCGCCACCATCGGCACAAGGCCCGGACGGAGGGTGAACCAGACCGTCAGCACCACGAAGGCGCCCAGTGCCCCCAGGTTGAGCGCGTTCTTGCCGGGCAGCATCAGGGGCCGGGACCTGATCCGCGCGGACAGCTTCAGATACGCGACCACGGAGCCGGTGAAGGTGACGGCGCCGATGAAGACGCCGACGAACACCTCGACGTGGTGGATGCCGATCAGGTCGGCGGCGATCCGGCCCCGCGAGCCGTGGGCCTCGACCTCCAGATAGCTGTTCCAGCCCACCAGGACGGCCGCGAGGCCGACGAAGCTGTGCAGTACCGCGATCAGCTCCGGCATCTGCGTCATCTCCACGCGCCGCGCCCGCCACAGGCCCAGCGCGGCGCCGATCGCGGTGGCCAGCAGGATCAGCGCCACCGCACCGGCGGAGACGCGCTGCGCCGCGACCACGACGGTCGCCACCAGGGCGAGCGCCATTCCGGCGATGCCGTGGACGACACCGGCGCGTGAGGTCCGGTGCTGGGAGAGACCGGCGAGACTCAGGACGAACAGCAGGGCCGCGACCAGGTCGGCGGCGCGCGAGGCGGTCAGGGACGTCATCGCGGGCCGCCCTTCGAGAACATGGACAGCATGCGCCGGGTGACGGCGAACCCGCCGAAGACGTTCACACTCGTCAGCAGGATCGCCACGAAGGACAGCACCGTGACGAGCACGCTCTCGTGCCCGATCTGCACCAGGGCGCCGATCACCACGATCCCAGAGATGGCGTTGGTCACCGACATCAGCGGCGTGTGCAGGGAGTGGTGCACCTTGCCGATCACGTAGTAGCCGATGACCACCGCCAGCGCGAACACCGTGAAGTTCTCCGCGAGCTGCGCCGGAGCGAAGGCGACGATCAGGAAGGTCGCCGCCATGGCGAGGCCGACCAGGCCGGAGCGCCCGGCCGCGGTGAGCCGGGGCCCGGTCTTCACCGGTGCGGCGGAGGGCGCCGCGGGCGCGGTGGCGGGCGGGTCCGCCGACACGGCGACCGGCGGGGGAGGCCAGGTGACCGTGCCCGCACGGACCACGGTCACGGCCCGCTGCACCACGTCGTCGAAGTCGAGGACGAGCCGGCCGTCCCTGCCGGGGGTGAGCAGCCGGAGCAGGTTGACCAGGTTGGTGCCGAAGAGCTGCGACGCCTGGGCGGGCAGCCGGGCCGCCAGATCCGTGTAGCCGATGATCGTCACGCCGTTGTCGGTCACCACACTCCGGCCCGCGACGGTCCCCTCGACGTTGCCGCCCTGGGCGGCGGCCATGTCGACGACGACGCTGCCGGGTCTCATCGCCGCCACGTCGGCGGCCGTCAGCAGCCGCGGGGCCGGCCTCCCGGGGATCAGGGCGGTGGTGACGACGACGTCCACGTCGCGGGCCTGCTCGTGGTACAGCTCGGCCGCGGCCCGGTCGTAGTCGGCCGAGGTCGTCCGGGCGTAGCCGTCGGCGCTCTCCTGGTGGGCCACGTCCACCGCGAGGTATTCGCCGCCCAACGACCGTACCTGGTCGGCGACTTCGGGCCGGGGGTCGGTGGCGCGGACGATCGCGCCCAGACTGGAGGCGGCACCGATGGCGGCGAGCCCCGCGACACCGGCCCCGGCGACGAGGACCTTCGCCGGCGGCACCTTGCCCGCCGCCGTGACCTGACCGGTGAAGAAGCGCCCGAAGACGTGCGCGGCCTCGATGACCGCCCGGTACCCGGCGATGTTCGCCATGGAACTGAGCACGTCCATCGACTGCGCCCGCGAGATCCGCGGCACCGCGTCGAGCGCGAACGCGGTGACGGCACGGGCGGCGAGCGCTTCCAGCAACTCCGGCCGCTGCGCCGGGGCGAGCAGGGCCACCAGGGCCGCCCCGGCGCGCAGCCGGGCGGTCTCCTCGGCGGTCGGCGCGTTGACCTTCAGGACGACGTCCGCCGTCCATGCCTCGCCGATCCCCGCCCCCGCCTCGGCGTAGGCGTCGTCGCCGAAGCCGGAGGCGGCGCCGGCCCCCGGCTCGACCACGACCTCGTAGCCGAGGCCGAGCAGCAGGCGCACCGTCGAGGGTGTCGCGGCGACGCGGGTCTCCCCGGGCAGGGACTCGGCGACGACGCCGACGCGCTGAGGTGGTTGGTGAGCGGGGTGCTGTCCAGTCATGTCCACTCTCTCGTCGAGGCGTTGTTGCCCGGTTCCGTACCCATGGGAGGGCGCCGGGGCACCGAAATCGCCCCGGTCTCCGGCGCCGGGTCGCCTCAGCCGGCGGGACGGCCGAACCAGCGGGAGAGGTGGCCGTCCAGGTCCCGCTGGTCGTCGCCGGTCCATGCGACGTGGCCGTCGGGGCGCAGCAGGACGCACGGAAGGTCCAGCGCGGCGGTGGGGTCGGCGAGGTGATCGACCCGGTCCGACCAGCCGCCCGGGGTCAGGCGTCCCGTGCGGTCGAGCAGCAGGCCGCGCCCGCGGCGCAACAGGTCGTAGAGGCGGCCCTGTGCCACCTCGATGTCCCGCACGCGCCGGCCGACCGGGCCGGGGCCCGCACCGAAGTCGTAACGGATGCCGATCGCGGTGATCTTCTCGACGAGACGGCGGTTCACCTCGTCGATGTCCGTCAGTTCCGTGAGGAGCCGCCGCACCGCCCGCGGACCCGGCTCGGTGGAGAGCAGTTCCGTCTGGGCGCGGGTGTTGTCCAGCACCTCCTCGGCGACCGGCCGGCGTTCGCTCTCATAGGTGTCCAGCAGGGTGTCCGGCGCCCAGCCGCGGATCTGCGCGGCCAGTTTCCAGCCGAGGTTGACCGCGTCCTGGACGCCGAGGTTGAGTCCCTGGCCGCCGATGGGCGGATGGATGTGCGCCGCGTCGCCCGCGAGCAGCACCCGCCCGGCCCGATAGCGCTCGGCCAGCCGGGTGGCGTCCCCGAAACGGGACAGCCAGCGCGGGGAGTGCACGCCGAAGTCCGTCCCGGCGACGGCGCGCAAACCCTGCCGGAAGTCCTCCAGGGTGGGCGGCTGCGCGCGAGTGCCCCCCGCGGTGGCGGGAACCACCACGCTGTAGATCCCCTCGCCGAACGGCCGCAGCCAGAAACGCCGTTGGGTCTCGCGTACGGCGGCCACCGCCGCGGAGATCTCCTCGGGCGGCGCGCTCACCCGCATCTCGCCCATCAGCGTCTCCTGGCGCGAGGGCTCGCCGGGGAAGCCGACGCCCAGCCGCTTGCGCACCGTGCTGCGCCCGCCGTCACAGCCGACGAGGTAGCGCGCCCGCAGCCGCTCGCCGTCGGCCGTGGCCACGGTCACGCCCTCCTCGTCCTGCTCGAAACCGGCGACCGCGGCCCCGTGCCGGATCCGTGCGCCCAGGCCGGCCGCGTGTTCCTCGAGGAGCCGTACGACGACCGGCTGCGGGATGCCCAGCAGGTAGGCGTAATCCGAGTTGAGGCCCTCGGGCGCGGGTGCGGGGAGGGAGGCGAAGACTCCGCCGAGGGGGCGCCGTCGTCCGTGCCGGAGGAGACGGTCCAGCAGACCGCGCATGGCCATCAGCTCGAGGCTGCGCGCGTGGAGGGCGACGACGCGGACGAACGACGCCGGCTCGGTCTCCTGCTCCAGCACGAGCACGCGAACGTCGTGCAGCCGAAGCTCGGCGGCCAGCATCGCTCCGGTCGGCCCGCAGCCGGCAATGATCACGTCGAAGTCGGGCCCGGCCGAGTCGTCGGACGACGGGCCCGCGGTGAACTGCCCTGATTCCATGGTGTTGCCCTTCGGGAGTGCCTTGTGGTCGAGGCGCTCCCGGCGACACCTGCGTCAGCCGCCGGCCATGACGGGAAGGGGGAGCACCCATGTCGATACGGTGTTCACGGGTCTCACCTCCTCGGGCGGCGTCACGGTCCGGCGCACGCTACACACGGCGGCTCGTGCGGTCCACTTCTTTTCCGGCTCCGGCCGCCGCCCGGGCGTACGGCCCGGGCGGCGGCCGGCGGTTGCTCGGCGCCCCGCCGGGTGACCTCCCGCGCGAACCGCAGCGACTCGTCGAAGTCGGACTCGACCCCGGCAGGCGTCCAGGCCGTACCGGCCGTGGTCCGCGTCGGGCCGCATGTGCCGCCCGCCCCCGTGAGGAACTGATGGACACCGGCCCCCCCCGCGTCCCGGAGGGGCCCCGGAGCCCCTCCGGCTACGGCGTGTAGAGCGCCTCGCTGCCGTACAGCTCCCTGGTGAACGCCGAGACGTCGGCACTGCGGTCGCTGCCGTCGAGGTTGTACGTCAGGTAGACGCCGTACCCCTCGTCGACGGTGCGACGGGCGAGGCCTGCCGCCGTGGCCGGGGAGGTCCGGCCGATCTCGACGGCCGCCGGCGACAGCTTCGCCTTGGGCAGTCCGACGCCGGGGACCTGCCAGGTGCCGTAGTACGGGTTCCAGGCGTAGTCGAACGCGGAGGAGACGTCGACACCGCCGTAGGACAGGCGTGAGGCGGCCGGGCCGATGTTGTAGAGGCTGATGATCTTGTCCGGCATGTTCGCGCGCAGTGCCGTCACCAGGTGCACGAACGAACTGTCGTTGGGCTGGGCGGTGCCGTTGTTGCCGTACTCGGCGTATTCGTCGTCGAAGTCGACGCCGTCGAGGCCGTACTCGGCCACGGCGTCCGAGAGCTGCTTGGCGAACGCCGAAGCCGCCTGCTGGGAGGTGAAGTTGGCGAATCCGGCACCCTGGTGGTTGCCGAGCACCGACAGGAGGACCTTGATGCCCTTCTGCTGCAACGGCCGCACCTCGGTGGCAACGTTGTCGAGGACGCGTTGCACGTTCTCGTTGAAGTGCAGGTACGCCGTCCGCGTGCCGGTGTCGTAGTTGATGTTCGCCGCGAAGATCACGGCGACGTCGAAGACGTTGCCGCCCCCGTTCGCCAGGGTGTACTTGCCGACGTTGAGCATGCTGTTGTTGTTGACCTCGACGTAGGCCACCGAGGTCGGCCCCTGCTTCGCGGGGGCCGGGTCCGCCGGTGCGCCGTGCGCGGCGGTCGTGCCGAGGACGAGGGCAGCGGCGGCCGAGAGCGCGAGCGCCGCCCGCCGTACGCTTCTCCCTATCGGGGTGAACATGGGTGATGGCCTCCCAACGTGGGTCGGCGCCCCGTCTGTTCGGGGCGCCGATCGGGTGCTTGCAGTCTTCCCACGCCGGGAGCCGGGCCCGGGGCCGTGCCGGAATTCTTCACCTCTTCCCCGCACGGCGGCCCTTCCGGCTCAGCAGGTGCGGCCGGTGTACCAGGCGCCGTCGATGTCGGAGGCGGAACCGATCCAGGTCACGCCGGGACCCACGCATCGCTCGCTGTTGGGACCCCAGTCGTCGATCTCGATGACGATGTGGGAGCCGTCCGAGGTGCAGTGGTTGTAGTAGGCGTCGGAGGAGGTCTCGTAGAAGCCGCAGGGGTTCGCGGCGGCCGGACCGGCGCTCAGGGCGAGGGCGCCCACGGAGGCCAGTGCCAGCGAGAGCGAGGCGAAGGCGCTGGTCACGATGCGACGAAGAGACAAGGGAACTCCTGGCGGTTGGGGATCGCCGGCCCGGAGTGCCGGTGCTCGTCGATCCGTTGTCGTTGCGACGCCCAGAGTCACAGCTCCCGCCGCCCGGTTCGGTGCTCGCCGGCACCGTTCACCCGGCGAAACGATTCATGGTTGCGCCGATCAGTTGATCTCCTTCGGTTCAGCGGATTTCGTCGCGCACGGTGTGGCCCGCGATCCCCGGTGCATCGCGCCACCGCCCTCGGCGGGCGCCCGCCCGTGCGGTGTTGCGCGGGCCGGCGCCCGCCGAGGGCGCGGCGGGGGTCAGGCCGCCTGGGTGAGTTCCGCTCGGCCGAAGAGGATCGCGTAGCCGGAGGGCAGGTGGGCGAGAACGCGGTCGAGCAGGACGGGGCCGGCGAGGCGGGCGACGACGCCCAGGACCGAGCCGACGTCCCAGCGCGTGGTGGCGAGGGTGCCGCCGGTGCGCGTGGCGAGGTCCCTGACGAAGCCCCAGCCGGTCATCGGATCGGATTCCGGGATCTGGGCGGCGAAGATCCGCGCCGCCTCACGCGGGAGACGGGCGGCCAGTTCGACCCGTTCCTCGCCGGTGATGCGACGGCCGAGGGCGGCCAGAACGGTGGAGACGACCTCCTCGGCCCGCTCCCGGGTGGGATAGGCGCCGTGGTAACGGACCTGCTCCAGCATCTGGACGTACGACATGGCCGGCTCGGTGGGAACCGTCGCCGGCGCCGCCTTGGACTGCATCGGTGAAGGGCGCCTTTCTGGGATGCGGGGTGGTGATGGCCTGGCCTGGTCGGCCGGCTGCGGGAACGCACGTCCCCGTCTCGTGCCGGGGGGGCGGGCGGAGGACGGGGGTGCGTGGACGTCCCGTCCTCGGCCCGCCGGGGGGTACGGTCTCCGGCTCAGCCGGAGATCTCCTTGGGCTCCGTGCCGGCGCCGATCGAGATCTTGCGCGGCTTGGCCCGCTCGGCGATCGGGACGCGCAGGGTGAGGACGCCCGCGTCGTAGTCGGCACTGATGTGTTCGGTGTCGAGGGTGTCCGCGAGCATCACCTGGCGTGAGAACACGCCGAAGGAGCGTTCCGCGAGTTCCATCTGCACCGCGTCGCCGCCGGCCGCGGGACGGCGCTCGGCCCGGACCGTCAGCATGTTCCGCTCGACGTCGATGTCGATCGCGTCCCGGTCGACACCGGGGAGGTCGAGGGCGATCACGTACACGTCCCCGTCGCGGTAGGCGTCCATGGGCATCGCCGACGGCCGCGACCAGGTTCCGGACGTGCCGGGGAGCAACTGCTGGGTGAGCCGGTCGAGCTCACGGAAGGGGTCGGTGCGCATCAGCATCGTGAAACACCTCCAGTTCGAGCAGTTCCGCTCATGCGCTGGTTCTTGCTTCTTCTTGTAGCATGTCATCGAAACGATGACAACTGCTGGCGTCGTCAGTCGGACGACGCCAAGGTCGGGAGGTGACCATGGCCGAAGACCCGCGGGAAACCGCACCCCGCCCCGTGTCCTTCCTCGCCGCACAGGCGGCGCTGGCGGCGATCGAGGAGGCCGTCCACGGCGCCCAGGCACCGCGGCAGGGCGGACAGCCCGGCGGCGAGATCAGCCCCGACCAGGCCCTCGCCGCACTGCTGCTCCTGCGGGAGGTGCGCGACCAGCTCGCCGGGTGGGAGACGGGACTGATCGAAACCGCCCGCGAGGCGGGGGCGAGCTGGGCCGACCTGGCCCGCCCGCTCGGCGTCGCCAGCCGCCAGGCCGCCGAACGCCGGTACCTGCGCCTGCGGCCCGGCGCCCCCGGCAGCACCGGGGAGGAGCGCGTCCAGGCCACCCGGGAGCGCCGCGCCGCCGACCGGGCGGTCACCTCCTGGGCCCGTGGCAACGCCGCGGACCTGCGCCAACTCGCCGGTCAGATCACCGCACTGACGGGCCTCCCGGCCGATGCCCGTGCCCCGCTCGTCCAGGCGCTGGGCCGCGACGACGCCGCCGGTCTCATCGGGCCGCTCTCCGGCGCCCGCGCACACCTCGGCGCGCACCACCCCGAGCTGGCCGACCGCGTCGACACCGTCACCCGGCGCACCGACCGGCTCCGGCGCACGGGGACCACGGACGACGGGGCGCCGGGGGAGGGGGCGCCGGGGGAGGGGGCGTGAACCGCGTCGCGGCGGCGGCTCCGGCGGACACCGATCATCGGTGCCCGCCACCGCGACCTGCGCGCACCGGGCCGTGACGGCGGGGCCACCACCGTCGGCGCAGTCGACCCCGAGTTCCGCGGCCCCGCATCGTCAGCGACCGGCCCCTGGACGACGACGCCCTCGAACGCCTCCACGCCTCCACGCCTCCACGCCTCCACACCTCTCCCCGCTGGTCGGCGCCGGCCGGCCTTCAGCTTCGCCGCCAGTGCCGACGGGGCCGTGGACGTCGGCGCTCTGGCCGGGCCCCGTCCGCCCCGCCCACCGCAAGGTGCTGCAACCCGGCAGCGACCTCGCCGACGTACTGCTGATCGGCGCTCACCTGCGCGTCGGCGCCGGAGCCCGTCCGGCGGGCCTGGCAGGACGCCGTAGCGGACGTCGTCGTCGCGGGCGGGGACACGGTCGGCCTCGCCGCAGCGGTCTGTCTCGGTCCTCACCGCACCCGCGGGCTGCGACGCATCGACTGCGAAGGCGGGGCGCGACTGTTCGGGGCGCAGACCGCCGCCGGGCTGGTCGGCGCACTCCGGCCGTCTCCCCGCTGCTGACGGCGCGGCACGGCCGGCCGCATCGCCACCGGCCGGCCGTGCCGCCCACCGGCCTGCGTCGGGCGCCCGCGGCCGCCGAGGGCGGCACCCTGCTCGTGCGTCCTCTCGTGCGGCCGGACGGGCAGCCGGGACCGGAGGCACCCCGTTGACGGCGGCGGCCCCGCGTAAAAGGGTGGCCGGGACCGGCACCACCCGCCCCGACCGCCGTCGCCGAGACCCCCGAGGACGAGACCTACGTGAAGATCACCGCTGCCGACGTCGTCGTCACCAGCCCCGGCCGCAACTTCGTCACCCTGCGCATCACCACCGAGGACGGCCTCACCGGCCTCGGGGACGCCACCCTCAACGGTCGTGAGCTGGCCGTCGAGGCCTACCTGCGCGAGCACGTGGCCCCCCTGCTGCTCGGCCGGGACGCGCACGCCATCGAGGACACCTGGCAGTACCTGTACCGGGGCGCGTACTGGCGCCGGGGCCCGGTCACGATGGCGGCCGTCGCCGCCGTGGACACCGCCCTGTGGGACATCAAGGGCAAGGCGGCGGGCATGCCGGTCTACCAGCTCCTCGGCGGCGCGTGCCGCACGGGCGCGCTGGCCTACGGGCACGCCTCCGGCCGGGACATACCCGAGCTGCTCGACTCCGTGCGCGAGCACCTGGCCGACGGGTTCCGTGCCGTCCGCATCCAGAGCGGCATCCCCGGCCTCGACTCCGTGTACGGCGTCGCCGCCTCCGCCGCCGGGGAGGGCGAGCGCTACGACTACGAGCCCGCCCGGCGTACCCGCGCCGCTCACCCGAGGCCCACCGAGGAGACCTGGGACACCCGCGCCTACCTGCGCCACATGCCCACCGTGTTCGAAGCCGTACGGCACACCTTCGGCCCGGAGCTTCCGCTGCTGCACGACGGGCACCACCGCATGACGCCCATCCAGGCCGCGCGGCTCGGCAAGGACCTCGAACCCTACGACCTGTTCTGGCTGGAGGACGCGACCCCCGGCGAGGACCAGCGCGCACTGCGGCTGGTCCGGGAGCACACGACCACCCCGCTGGCCATCGGCGAGGTGTTCAACTCCGTCCACGACTACACCACGCTGCTCCAGGAACGCCTGATCGACTACGTCCGCTCGGCGGTGACGCACACCGGCGGCATCACGGCCGTGCGCAAACTGCTCGACATGGCCGCCGTCCACGGTGTCAGGTCCGGCATGCACGGCCCGACCGACATCTCACCCGTGGGCATGGCGGCCGCCCTCCACCTCGACCTCGCCGTGCACAACTTCGGCATCCAGGAGTACATGCGGCACGCCCCGCAGACGCTCGAGGTGTTCCGCACCTCCTACCGCTTCGAGGACGGCCTCCTGCACCCCGGCGACGCCCCCGGCCTCGGGGTGGAGCTCGACGACGAGGCCGCGTCCCGCTTCCCCTACGAGCCCGCCTACCTGCCCGTGAACCGCCTGCGCGACGGCACCGTCCACGACTGGTGAGGCCCGGGCGCGGGCCGGGCGTGGCACAGTGGGGAGGTCCCGTCGTCCTCCGGAAAGTCCCCCAGCATGCGTCTCCTGCTCATCAGGCACGGCCAGACCCCGTCCAACCTCAAGCACCTCCTGGACACCGCCGAGCCCGGCCCCGGCCTGACCTCCCTGGGCCAGGAGCAGGCCGCGGCGCTGCCCGGCGCACTGGCCGCCGAGGAGATCGACGCGCTGTACGCGTCGACACTCGTGCGCACCCAGCTGACCGCCGCGCCCCTGGCCGCCGCGACCGGGCTGGAGGTGCGGGTCCGGTCCGGCATCCGGGAACTGACCGCCGGTGACCTGGAGATGCGCGGGGACGACGAGGCGGCGCACCTCTACATGCACACCGCCTTCGCCTGGTCCGCTGGGGACGTGCGGCTCCGTATGCCCGGAGGCGAGAACGGGGTGGAGGCGCTGGGCCGGTTCGACGCCGTCGTCGCCGAGGCACACCGGGACGGTGCGGAGACGGCGGCGCTGGTCAGCCACGGAGCCGCGATCCGCATGTGGGTGGCCGCCCGGGCGGACAACGTGGACGTCGCCTACGCGGCCGAGCACCCCCTGGCCAACACGGGCATCGTCGTCCTCACCGGATCGCCCGACCAGGGGTGGCGGGCCCTGCTCTGGGAGGGCAGCTCCGTCGGGCCCCTTCCCCGCACACCCGGCCCCGACGACCCCACGGGGTCCGCCGTGTCCACGCCCTGACGCACGGCGGGAAGGCACCCGCGGACCCCGCGTATGGGAGGGCACCGTCCGGGAACAGCGGGGACGGCCCGCGCTGTTGCACAGCCGGACGCCCGCCGTACGCGTCCCCCGTATCGACACGCATGTCTGCAGGAGGAACATCTTCATGACGGACCGACCCTTGACGCTCATGGCCGTGCACGCCCACCCCGACGACGAGGCCACCGGAACGGGCGGTGTTCTGGCGCGCTACGCGGCGGAGGGCATCCGCACGGTGCTGGTGACGTGTACCGACGGCGGGTGCGGTGACGGGCCGGGGGGTGTCAAGCCGGGCGACCCGGGGCACGATCCGGCGGCCGTCGCCCTGATGCGCCGCCGCGAACTCCAAGCAAGCTGCGACGTCCTCAAGGTGAGCGACCTCGAACTGCTGGACTACGCCGACTCCGGGATGGCGGGCTGGCCGAGCAACGACGCCCCCGGCTCCTTCTGGCGGACCCCGGTGGCGGAAGGCGCCGCTCGGCTCGCGGACCTCATGCGGCACTACCGGCCCGATGTCGTCGTCACCTACGACGAGAACGGCTTCTACGGCCATCCCGACCACATCCAGGCACACCGCATCACGATGGCGGCGCTGGAGCTGACCGACTCGACGCCGAAGGTGTACTGGACGACGGCGCCCCGCTCGATGACGGGGCGTTTCGGCGAGCTCATGCGCGAGTTCGGCGAGGAGATGCCGGAGCCGGACCCCGCCGAGGCCGCCGCCCTGGCGGAGATCGGCCTGCCCGACGAGGAGATCACCACCTGGGTCGATACCACCGCGTTCAGCGGCCAGAAGTTCGACGCGCTGGCCGCGCACGCCAGTCAGGGCGAGAACATCTTCTTCCTCAGAATGGGCAAGGAGAGGTTCGGCGAGCTGATGGGCCTGGAGACCTTCGTCCGCGTCCGCGACACCACGGGCGCGGCGGTACCGGAGACCGACCTCTTCGCCGGGCTGCGTTGATCCCGGGCCGGCGGGGTCCCGGGGCTGTTAGCCTGCGCGCATGGCAGACCTGGGGCCCGTCGCCTGGCCGCCCGAGCCGATCAGGACCGGGAGGCTCCTGCTCCGTGCGTCCGAGGTCCGGGACCGCCCGGTGTTCGTCGAACTGCTGGCGTCGCCGCAGGTGCACACCTACCTCGGCGGGCCCCGACCGCGCGAGGAGCTCGAGCGTGAGATGCCCGCCGTGCCGGGGCGGTGGCCCGGGTGCTTCGTCGTCGAGCTCGACGGGGCGATGATCGGTCAGGTCCTGCTCAGGAGGGCGCCGGAGCACCAACGCCCGGCAGCCGTGGGGATGGTCGACCTCGGTTACCTGTTCCTGCCGCGGGCCTGGGGCCGCGGGTATGCCGCCGAGGCGTGCACGGCGGCGCTCGACTGGCTCGACGGCGTCCTTCCCGGCGAGCCGGTGGTGCTCACCACCCAGACCGCCAACACCGCCTCCATGCGCCTCGCCGCGAAGCTGGGGTTCGGCGAGGTCGAGCGGTTCCGGGCCTGGGACGCCGAGCAGTGGCTCGGCCTGCGGCCCCCGGCCGCGCCGTCCGACTGAACCCCAATGCCGTACGGGTGCGCGGCACTTCACCCCCAGATGGTCAACTCTGTGTGAAGCTTTGCCCATGAGTCATCCGAGTGAAGAAGTCAGGGCCAGACTGCAGACCGACCGTCCGCACTCCGCCCGTGTCTGGAACTACCTGCTGGGCGGCAAGGACAACTACCCGGTCGACAGCGCGGCCGGCGACGTCATCCTGACGACGTTTCCGGAGTTCGCCGCCGTCGCCCAGGTGCAACGGCGGTTCCTGGCCCGCGCGGTGCGGTTCCTGGCGGGCGAGGCCGGCATCCGCCAGTTCCTCGACATCGGCACCGGACTGCCGACGGCGGACAACACGCACGAGGTGGCCCAGCGCATCGCGCCGGAGAGCCGCATCGTGTACGTGGACAACGACCCCCTCGTCCTCACCCACGCCCAGGCCCTGCTCACCAGCAGCCCGGAGGGTGCCTGCGCCTACATCGACGCCGATGTGCGGGACCCGCAACGGATCCTGGCCGAGGCCGCCAAGACCCTGGACTTCAGCCGCCCGGTCGCCCTGACCATGCTGGGGATCATGGGGCAGATCTCCGACGCCGAGCGTCCCGGGGACCTGGTGAACGCGCTGCTGTCGGAGCTGCCCCCGGGCAGCTACCTGGCCCTGAGCGACGGCACCGACGGCAACGAGGCGCTCAACAGGGCGGTCGAGGCGTACAACGGGCAGTCCGCCAACACGTACCACCTGCGGTCCCCGCAGGACATCGCGGCCTACTTCGACGGGCTGACCCTGGTGGAGCCGGGCGTCGTGTCCACCGCCACCTGGCGCCCGGACGCGGACCGGCCCGAGGAGCCCACGGCCGACGTGTCCGTCTGCGGAGTCGCCGTCAAGAACTGAAGCCGCGTCCGCCCCGGGCCTCCGCACCGCGCGGTCCCGCCCGGGGCGGCGCGCATGGGACTTCCGGCAGTGGCGCGCCGCCGCCCGGCGTCCGTACCGTCGCCTGCGTGAACAGCACAACGACCAGAGGAGCGCCCGCGAGCCCGAAGGCAGAAGCGCCGCGGGCCGCGGACACGGGCCGAACGGCACTACCGGACCCGGACGATCGTCGGGGTTGACGGCCCGGCCGGGGGCCGTCAGACCCGGTCGAGGGGGCGGTGCGGCTCGCTGGGGAGTTCCACGGTGATCGCGTCACCGGGCCGCACAGTGCCACCGTGCTGCACGATGCTCATGATTCCGGCCTTGCGCACGAGGTTGCCGGCCTCGTCCCGGCCGACGACCTGCTTCAGCAGCCCGTCCCTGAAGTGGTCGATCTGCAGGCAGGGGTTGCGAAGGCCGGTCACCTCCAGCACGGCCTCCTCGCCGACGCGCAGCACCGTGCCGACCGGCAGGCCCAGCAGATCGATGCCGCGGGTGGTGATGTTCTCACCGAGGTCACCGGGCGTCACCTCGAACCCCTCCGCGCCGACCTCGGCGAAGAGTTCCTCGTGCATGAGGTGGACCTGGCGCAGGTTCGGCTGGGTCGGATCCTGCGCGACCCGTGAACGGTGCTTGACCGTCACACCGGCGTGGACGTCGCCCTCCACGCCGAGTCCGGCGAGCAGCGTGATGCTCTCCCGGTTCGGTTTGGTGAACGAGTACGTGCCGTTGCTGCTGACCGCCGTGACCACCGCGCTCATTTCTGACATCCCCTCCCGCGTGACACCACTGCTCGGTCACGAGCCTAACTCGCCGGCGGGTGACCGCCTGCTCCCGAGGAGGCTTCGGCGGCGCGGGTGCCGGTTGTGCGGTCACCCCTCGGTGCGCTGCCCCGGCCGCTCCACGGCGAGTTCGGCGGGAACTCCGGCACCGGCCCCACCGCGCCGGGACACACGGGTACCGGCGGCCGGGGCCGCGAGGACGGCCGTGGCGACGAACGCCAGGACCACGACCATCGCCGGACGCAGTCCGTAGTGGTCGCCCAGGAAGCCGAGGGTGGGCGGCCCCACCAGGAAGGCGATGTAGCCGATCGTCGCCACGAGGCCGACCCGGGCGGTCTCGTCGGGTCCCGAGTCGCCCGCCGCCGACAGGGCCACCGGGAAGCCCAGGGAGGCGCCCAGTCCCCAGAACAGAACGGCGGCCGCGGCCACGACGGTGTTGTCGGAGAAGATGACCAGACACAGACCGACGGCCCCGGAGACCGCGCTGGCCCGCACGACGGCCGCCCGGCTGTAACGGCTGAGGAAGAACGTGCCGCTGAAGCGTCCCAGCGTCATGGCCGCCGCGAACCCCACGTAGACGAGCGAGCCGACGGCGGCGTCGAGACCGTGGCCGTCGACCATGAGCAGCGGCAGCCAGTCGTTTGCGGCGCCCTCGGCGAGAGCCATGGCCAGGACGATGGCCCCGATCATCAGGAGCCGCCGGTCCTTCCACACCTGCGGTCCCGCGGGCCGCGGGGAGTCCGCAGCGGGCGCCGCGGCCCGGACCCCGGTCCCGGCGGGAACGGCACCGATGGCGTACCCGAAGATCGCGGCGGTCACCGCGGCCACCGCCAGCAGGTGCCAGTGGGCCGGAAACGCCGCCGCGGTGGCCGCCATGCCGGCCAGCGCGCCGATGACGGTGCCCAGGCTGAAGCAGCCGTGCAGCGTGGGCAGAACCGTCGTACCGGTGATGCGCTCCACGTCGGCACCGTCCACGTTGATCGCCACCTCGCCCGATCCGACGCCCACGCCGAACACGCACAGTCCCGCGGTGACCAGGGGCGCGGAGCCGAGGGCGCTGCCCGCGCCGACGACGAGCACGCTCACGACGACGAACAGGGTGGCGAGCGCCGTCACGGGCCTGGTCCCGAACCGCGACACGAAACGGCCGGAACAGAGGATGCCGGTCATCGAGCCGACGGACAGACCGAACAGCACCAGTCCCATCTGCCCCGTGGACACACTCAGTTGGTCACGGATGTCCGGGGTGCGCGTGACCCAGGAGGACATGGCTGTGCCGTTGAGGAAGAAGAAGAGATACAGCGCCCGGCGGCGTCGGTGCACAGCGCGGTCTGTCAAGGAAGGGCTCCGCCGGTGTTGGAGACAATGAGGGGCAGGCAGGCGACGATCCCGCGGCACCCACCAAGTATGCACAAATGTACACACCGGTTCGGCGGGCGAGAAGACAAGGCGGACAACGGCGATGACTGGCAGCACCCGTGGCCCCAACGACCCCCGGCGCCGCGAACGCATTCTCGACGCCGCGCTCGACGTCATCGCCGAACACGGTGCCCTCAAGGTGACCTTCCGCAGGATCGCGGCGGCGGCCGGCGTGCCGCTCGGGTCACTGACCTACTACTTCGACGACATGCAGCACCTGCTGACCGACGCCTTCACCCGGCTCGCGGAGACCGTCTCCACCCGCTACGGCGCCCTGCTGGAGGCCGCGCGGACCCGCCAGGAGGCCGAGGAGGCGGTCGTCGAGATCATCTGCGGCAAGGTCTGGGGGACCGACCGCAATCTCCTGCTCAGCTACGAGCTCTACGCCTTCGCCACCCGCCACCCCGAGGTGCGCGCCGTCATGCGCTCCTGGATGCAGGCCAGCAGATCCTCCCTGGCCAGGCACTTCGACCCGCTCACCGCGCGGGCCCTGGACGCCCTGGTCGAGGGATTCTCCATCCACAACTCCGTCGACCTGCGGCCCACCGACCGCGAGGAGGTCGCCGCCGTCGTCCGGGCCGTCGTCGACCGGCACCACTGAACAGGACCCGCCACGAGTTCGCCGCCGTCAGCTCCCGTCGGCGGACCCGCGGCGGGTCAGCTCGGCGGCCAGGCGGCGCATGGCCGTACGGTTGGCCCGTCGCATCGTGGCACGCACGACGGGGGCCAGCAGGCGATCGGAGAGCGGGGCACGCACCCATGCGTAGGTGAACGAGACACGTGTCCCGCCCCCTCGCAGCGGCTCCAGGACGTAGATCCCCCGGGCCAGCCGCCGGCCGCCCGCGCTGACGTTGCGCTCGACGATGCGCCGGGGCGCGTCGGCCTCGACGACCTCGATGTCGACGTCGGTCTTCGTGCCGCCCAGTGAGGCGGTGACCGTGACGCGCGAGCCGACCCCGCGGGCTGGGCCGCCGCAGCCCCAGTCGGACAGGTAGTGATCCGTGAACCGCTCGTGGTGCGCCAGGACGTCGAGGAAGTCGTAGACCTGCTCGGGTGTCCGGGGCACGCCGATCGACACGGTGACAGGCTTCATGTACCACACGGTACACGCGATGCGTACCCATTGGTACGCTCGCGACGTGAGGGCAGGGGACGATTCCGGGGCGGCGCCGGACGCCGTCGGACAGGGTGCGCGAGGCGACCGGCGCGCAGATCTGGTGGACGCGGCCGTGGACCACGTCGTGGCCCACGGCATCGCCGACCTGAGTCTGCGCCGGCTCGGTGCCGCGATCGGGGTCAGTCACCGCATGCTGATCCACTACTTCGGCTCCAAGGAACAGCTGCTCGTCGAGATCGTCCGGGCGTCGGAGCGACGCCAGCGGGAGCTGCTGCTCCGACTGCGCGCGCAGCCAGGACGCTCGCCCGCCGACGTCGCACGGTTGCTGTGGCGGCAGTTGACGGATCCCGCGACGGCCGGCCAGGAGCGGCTCTTCTTCGAGATCTGCGCGCAGGCCCTGCGTGGCCGGCCCGAGGCGGCCCCGTTCCTGGACGGGCTGGTGGACTCCTGGCTCGAACCCCTGGCGGTGGCCGAGGCCGAGGCCGGGGCGCCGCCCGCCACGGCGCGGAACCGGGCCAGGCTGGGCCTCGCCACCGTCCGGGGCCTGCTGCTCGATCTGCTTGCCACCGGCGACCGCGCCGGTGTCGACGCGGCGATGGAGGAGTTCCTCCGGCTGTACTACGGCTCCGAGTGACAAAACCGGACCGCCGGCTGCGGGGACGCGGTGGTGGGCTCGTCGTGCAGAGCCGCAGCGCATGGGTGGGAATCGCGGACTTCACCACCGGCAGGCGCCGTTGAAAGCCCGTGCCGCAGGTGTGAAACGGCTCCGAGGGGCAACTCGAAGGCCATCGAAGGAGAAACCGGCTGATCTACGACAGATCGGGAGAAGGCATGTCGACCTACAGCAGAACGGGAACCCACAACGGCGGCAGGACCAGCGGGCTGGCGATCGCCGGACTGGTCTGCGGCATCGTCGGACTGCTCATCCTGCCGATCGTCCTGGGCCCACTCGCGATCGTCTTCGGCGCCGTGGCGCTGCGGCAGACCGGATCGGCCATGGCCAAGTGGGCCCTCGGCCTCGGAGTGGCCGACATCGTGCTCATGATCGTGATGTTCGCCGTCGCCGCCAACAACGGCGGAGCCTTCTCCTGGCACTTCGGCTGACACCGTCCGGTCGGACTCGCACCGCGGGCCCGCACCGCCTCCCGCAGGCGGTGCGGGCCCGTCCGCGATGTTCGCGGGGCCGCCCGGAGGCAGTTCGCCGAGTCCCTGCGCCGCGGCCCGCCGGGTGCGCTGTTCGAGCAGGTCGAGGGCGTGGGTGGGTGACCAGGTCGCGATTGACGGGGACGCATCGCGTCAACAGGCCGGGGGCAGCACCGAGTTCGGCGGCCACGGCGCGCAGGGCCGGCCCCGCGGATCCGCCGGGGGGCCACGACCTTCCGTACCGCTGCTGAGACCTCCCGCCACCCGGCCTCGTGATCTCCCTTGGTGCGTGGCATGCCGCGACGGTACGTTGACACCCCGCTTGTCGTGCGAACAGGGAGGCCCTCATGTTCTCGGTGCCACTGGCCGGTTCTGTTCGCCTCGGTCCACTGGAGGTGTGGCAGGCCGAGGAGTTCGCGGCTCACCTGGACCGGGCCCGTGAGCACATCCGTCCCTGGGTCGGCCCCGCCTTCGTCACCGACGACACCGACGGAGCACGGGCCACCCTCGAACGGTATGCCGCTCGCCAGGCCGCCGACGGTGCCCGACTGTTCGGTCTCTGGGACGGACAAGTCCTGGTCGGCGGCGTGATGTTCACCCAGTTCGACGCGGCCTTCGGCACCTGTGAGATCGGCTGCTGGCTGGAGCCGTCGGCCGAGGGCCGGGGGCTGATCACGCGGGCCTGCGGCCAGTTGCTGGACTGGGCCTTCACCACCCGGCGCATGCACCGGGCCGAGTGGCACTGCCGGGCGGACAACGCGCGCAGCGCCGCGGTGGCCGAGCGGCTCGGCATGACCCTCGAAGGTGTGCGGCGCGAGGCGTGGCCGTACCAAGGCGTGCGCCACGACAAGCAGGTCTGGGCGGTGCTGGCCCCCGAGTGGAAGGCCCGGGGACGGCAGCGGTGAAGCGGGACGACACCGTACGCACCCCGTGCGCGACCCCTCAGCCGAGCGGGTGCAGCGTGAACTCGTTGGCGTCCGGGTCGAGGAGGAACACCCCGTCGCCGGTCCTGTCATCGCCGGCACGCGTCGCGCCCAGCGCGAGCAGGCGGTCGATCTCCGCGTCGAAGCCGGCGCCGGGGACCGCGAGTTCGAGACGGAGCCGGTTGGCCCCCGTCTGCGGCGCCACCGGCGGACCACCCCAGGTGATCTTCGTGCCACCGGCCGGTGACTGGATCGCGGTCTCCTGGTCCTGGTCCCAGACCAGCGGCCACCGCAGCGCCTCGCTCCAGAAGTAGCCGACCGCCTGCGTGCCGTCGCAGGCCAGCGCTCCGACCGGGCCGATGCCGGCGAGGAAGGCGTTGCCCGCGGGCAGGACGCAGAACTCGTTCCCGTCCGGGTCGGCGAGCACCACGTGCCCTTCTTCGGGACGCTGGCCCACGTCGATGTGCTTCCCACCCAGGCGCAGGGCCCTGGCCACCGTGTGCCGCTGGTCCTCCGGGGACGTGCTGGTGAGGTCGAAGTGCGCCCGGTTCTGGACCGTCTTCGGCGCCAGGCCCGGCACGAACCGGATGCGGTACCCGGTGCCGTCCGGAGGCAGCAGCGCGACGTCCCCCTCCGGTCCTGCCGCCGACTCCCAGTCCAGTACACCGGACCAGAACCGTGCCAGCTCCGCGGGCAGGGAAGTGGTGAAGCAGATCGCGGACAGTTGACTGGTCATACGCGGCGCACCCTCGATCCATGACGGTCGTACGGTCGTACCTGGAATGTCGCCGGCCCCGGGTGGGGACCGGTGCGGCGGTACGCCCGCCCGACGGCCGCAGCCTAGGGCGGTCGCACTGCCACCGCACCCGAGTTTCCCGCCCGCAAGCCGTAGGGTCGGAGCGACAGGACGGACGGCGACGCGGGGAGGGGACGAGGTGGCCCGGACCGGGACGACGGCGGTGTTGGCGCTGTTGCCGCAGGCCGAGCCGCTGCTGCGGCTGGCCGCCGCCGTGGACGCGTCGGTGGTACGGCCGGGCGTGCCCGCGCACGCCGCGCTGCTCTACCCCTGGCTGCCCGCGGACGAGGTGGGAGAGCCGGAGCTGCACCGGCTGCGGGCCGCCCTGCCGCCCGGCCCGGTGCCCGTCACACTGGCCGCGCTCGAACGAACCGCGGGGTTCGTCGGTGTGCCGGTCCCCGGGCTGAACCGGGTGGCCGACGCCGTCCGTACGGCCTTCCCGGCGCAGGTGCCCTACGGCGGACGGTTCGGCCCCCGCCCCCCGGTGCACGTCACCGTCGCTCTCGACGCACCTCCGCGGGCCGCCGCCGAGATCTGCCGGCGCACCGCCGCCGAGTTGCCGATTACCGCCGTGGTCAACACCGTGCACGTGGTCGGCCTCACCCGGACGGGCTGGCAGGGCCTCGCCGAACTGCCGCTCCGCCGCTAGAGGGTGCCGTCCGGAGCCTGCCGGGGTTCCCTGGCGCAGCGCCGGGAAGCGCGGCCGCGGGCCCCGCGGGCCCGCCGCGCAGACGGCGCGTTGCGCGGGGCGCGAGAAGGTCCGGGCAATGACCCATGCGTCACTGCGCGCGCCCTGCCACGCGCCGACGGCCGCGGAAATGATGAGCCCACCGCACGGGACCCGGGCGGATCCGCACACCTGCTCCGGCAGGTGTCCATGGAGGGGAAGGATCCCACCTTGTTGCTTCTCATCTCTCCGGACGGTGTCGAGGAAGCCCTCGAATGCGCGAAGGCGGCCCAGCACCTCGACATCGTCGACGTCAAGAAGCCCGACGAAGGCTCCCTCGGGGCCAACTACCCGTGGGTCATCCGGGAGATCCGCGCGGCGGTCCCGGCGGACACGCCGGTGTCCGCCACCGTGGGAGACGTCCCCTACAAGCCCGGCACGGTCGCCCAGGCGGCGCTCGGCGCTGCCGTCTCCGGAGCCACCTACATCAAGGTCGGCCTCTACGGATGCACGACGCCCGAGCAGGCCGTCGAGGTCATGCGCGGCGTCGTCCGGGCGGTCAAGGACTTCCGTCCGGACGCGTTCGTCGTCGCGTCGGGCTACGCCGACGCCCACCGGATCGGCTGCGTCAACCCGTTGGCACTGCCCGACATCGCCCGCCGTTCCGGCTCCGACGCCGCCATGCTCGACACCGCGGTCAAGGACGGGACCCGGCTGTTCGACCACGTTCCGCCCCCGCTCTGCGCCGACTTCGTACGACAGGCCCACGAGGCCGGCCTGCTCGCCGCACTGGCGGGCAGTGTCAAGAGCGGCGACCTCGCGGAGCTGGCACGTATCGGGACCGACATCGTCGGAGTGCGCGGCGCGGTCTGCGAGGGGGGCGACCGCACCTCAGGACGGATCCGGCCGCACCTGGTGGCCGCCTTCCGGGCGGAGATGGACCAGCACGTCCGGGCACACACGGCCGCCGCTCCCGCGAACTGAGCGGCCGGCATGCCGACAACACGGCTCCGAAGAGCGTCCGCAGGCCGTGACCGGCGCTTCGCGGTCGTCGACCCGGCGACGGGCGAGGCCTTCGACGAGGCACCCGACCAGCACCCGGACGCGCTGGACGCCCTGGTCGAGCGGGCGCACACCGCCTGGCGGGGCTGGCGGGCCGACCGGGCCGCCCGTACCGCCGCGCTGCTCGCGGCGGCCGACGCGGTGGAGGCGGCCGGAGCAGCACTCGCTCCGCTGCTCACCCGCGAACAGGGCAAGCCGTTGGCCGAGTCGTCCGCGGAGGTCGCCCGTACGGCCGCGAGGCTGCGCTACTACGCCGAGCTGGACCAGGACGTGCAGCCGATCACCGACGGCCGGCCCGTGCGCAGTGAGGTCCGCTGGCGGTCACTGGGTCCCGTAGCAGCGATCGTCCCGTGGAACTTCCCCCTCCAGCTCGCCTCGGCGAAGTTCGCGCCGGCACTCGCCGCGGGCAACACGGTGATCCTCAAACCCTCTCCGTACACACCCCTCGCCACGCGGCTGCTCGGGGACGTCGTCGCGCGTGCGCTGCCCGAGGGCGTGCTCACGATCGTCACCGGTCACGAACCGCTCGGCGCCCGCCTCGTGGCCCACCCCGGCATCCGCCACGTCACCTTCACCGGCTCCGCGCCCACGGGACGGGCCGTCGCCGCGGGCGCGGCGGCCTCGCTGGCCCGGGTCACCCTGGAGCTGGGCGGCAACGACGCGGCCGTCCTCCTGGAGGACGTCGACGTGGAGCGGATCGCGGACCGGCTGTTCTGGGCCGCGTTCCGCAACTGCGGCCAGGTCTGCATGGCGGTCAAGCGCGTCTACGCCCCGGTCCGGCTCTACTCCCAGGTGGTCGAGGCCCTCGCGCACCGGGCGAGGACAGCCGTGGTCGGACCGGGGCTCGACCCGGCCACCCACCTGGGACCGCTGAACAACGCCGCCCAGCTCTCCCAGGTCGAGCGGTGCACCGCGCAGGCGCTCGCGGCCGGTGCGCGGGCCGCCGCCGGAGGCCACCGTCCGGATTTGCCGGGGTACTTCTTCGCACCCACCGTCCTGGCCGACGTGCCACCCGACAGCCCCGTGGTGACGGAGGAGCAGTTCGGCCCGGTCCTGCCCGTCCTGCCGTACGACAGCGTGGACGACGCCGTCGAGGCCGCCAACGCCACCCGCTACGCACTGGGCGGCTCCGTGTGGTCGGCCGACCCCGAACGGGCCGAGGCCGTGGCGGACCGCCTGGAGTGCGGGACGGCATGGATCAACCACCACGCCGAACTGTCCCTCGCCCAGCCCTTCGCGGGCGCCAAGGAGAGCGGCGTCGGTGTCGCGGGCGGGCCGTGGGGCCTGCGGGGCAACCTCAGACCTTTCGTCGTGCACCGCCCGGAGGAGACCTGACGTGAAGTTCCGTGCGGCCGTACTGCGCTCCCACGAGGCCCGGTTCGAACTGGAGGAGGTGACGCAGCACGAGGGTCCCGCCGCGGGGGAGGTCGTGGTGCGGATCGCCGGCTGCGGGATGTGCCGGACCGACCTCGCGGTCCGCCGCTCGGCGGGCCGCTCCCCGCTGCCGGCCGTACTCGGACACGAAGGCGCGGGAGTCGTGGTGGAGACGGGCGGTCCGGACACGGGCCTGGCCCCCGGCGACCACGTCGTGCTGAGCTTCGACTCCTGTGGCCACTGCCGTGCCTGCCTGGGCGCCGCCCCCGCCCACTGCGACTCGTTCGCCTCCCTCAACCTCTTCGGCGGACGCGAGGGGCAGGCCTCCCGGTTGACCGACGCGGCCGGAGGGGCGCTGGCCCCCCGCTGGTTCGGCCAGTCCTCGTTCGCCGAGTACGCGACCGTCCCGGCCCGCAACGCCGTGCGCGTCGACCCCGCGCTGCCCCTGGCACTGCTGGGGCCGCTCGGCTGCGGATTCCTCACCGGGGCCGGCGCGGTCTTCCACTCCTTCGACGTCGGCCCCGGCGACACCCTCGCGGTGTTCGGCGCGGGCGCCGTGGGGCTCGCCGCGGTCATGGCGGCCACGGCGGCCGGGGCGGTGGTGGTGGCCGTCGACCGCCACCCCGGACGCCTGGCCCTGGCCGAACGGTTCCGCGCGATCCCGCTGCACGCCGCGACGGCCGACCTGCCCGCACGCATCCGACGACTGACCGACGGCGGTGCCTCCTGCGCGCTGGACACCACAGCCTCCGCCGGGCTGATCAACGAGGCGCTCCGGTCCCTGCGCCCCACCGGCCGTCTCGGTCTGGTGGCACGGCTGCACACCGCGCTGCCACTCGAACCGGGAACCCTGGACCGGGGCCGCGCCCTGGTGCACATCTGCGAGGGGGACGCGGTCCCCGGGCTCCTGATCCCCCGGCTGACGGCGCTGTGGCAGGCCGGGCTGTTCCCCTTCGACCAACTGATCCGCACCTACCCGCTCGCCGACATCAACGAGGCCGAGCACGACTGCGACGCGGGCCACGTCGTCAAACCCGTCCTGATCCCCGGCGGGCGACGGGACTGACGACCGGCCCGCGCCGCCGCCCCGTACCTGCCATCGACCTGGAGAAGACATGGCCGACACCGCACAGCGAGACACCGACGGGCAAGGCGTGGCGGGAGGCGTCGGTGTGACCGCGCTCCTGGTGGCCGCGGCCCGGGCGATCGAGACCCACCGGGCCGACAGCCTGGCCCAGGACGACTACGCCGAGCACTTCGTGCGCGCCGCCCCGGCGTCCGCGGGCTGGCCCGTCCGTCTGCGACAGGTCCCGGACGGGGACTCGGACCCGCTGTGGGGGCGGTTCGCCCGCTACTTCGGCCTGCGGACCAGGGTCCTCGACGACTTCCTGCTCGACTCGCTGCACACGGGCGGCGCCCGGCAGGTGGTGCTGCTCGGGGCGGGGCTGGACACACGCGCCTTCCGTCTGGACTGGCCGCCCGGATGCGTCCTCTACGAGATAGACAGGCAGGGCGTGCTGGCCTTCAAGCACCAGGTGCTCGACGCCCTGTCGGCCGCACCGAGAACACGGCGCGTCCCGGTCCCGGCCGACCTGCGCGCCGACTGGGCCGGTGCGCTGACCGACGCCGGCTTCGACCCTGCGGCGCCCACCGTCTGGCTGGTCGAAGGGCTGCTGTTCTACCTGCCCAGCGCGGCCGAGACGCACCTCATACGTGCGGTGGACCGGCTGAGCGCGCGGGGAAGCGCCCTCGCCTACGAGGTCAAGCTCGACAAGGACCTGCTGGAACACCGCGACAGTCCGCTCTACACCGCGACGCACCAGCAACTCGGCATCGACCTGCTCGGCCTGTTCAGCCTGGAACCGCGACCCGACTCCGCGGCCGCCCTGGCGCACAAGGGCTGGACGACGGCGGTCCACAGCCCCTTCGACTTCACCCGCCGGCACGGACGCGGTCCACTGCCCGAGCAGAACGACGCACTGGGGGGCAACCGCTGGGTGTTCGGAGCCAGACCACGGCCGTAGCGCCCGCGAGCGGCCCGGGGTCGTTCCCTACCCCATGGACCGTCACCCGTCGGCCGCTTTCCATGACTTCAGCCTGATGTCGTCCACCACACCGCGATCCGGCCAACCTCCCACGGTTTCCCGCCCTCCGGACAACCGGACGTCCGACCGCTCCCTCTCACAGCGCGGGCACAGCAGAAGTGCCCGCCTGCTTCCTTCCCACCGCACCCCCCAAGCACCGAAGGACGAGGGATCGATGACCAGAACGCGCACCACCCGGCTGCGACGCCCCCTGCTCGTGGGCACCACGGCGGTCGCCGCCATGGCCGTGACCGGCTCACTCGTGGCCGCCACCGCGGAACCGGCGAAGGCGGCGACGGGGCCGAAGCTGAGCCTCGTCGCCGCGACCGGCTCGCTCACGCTCACCTCCTGGAAGGAGGACCCGGGCGTCTACCTCGACCTCGGCACCTACCTCACCGCGGAGGGCAGGCCCCTGGAGCTGAAGGTGACCCGGAAGTCGTACAAGGACCCGGTGACCGTCACCCAGACCGTGTACGAGGGCGGCAAGGCCAAGGCCAGGACCCTGCCGAAGGGCACGGTGAAGGACTTCTCCGGGCTGCCCGGCTTCGCGGAGATCACGATCACCGACAAGGCGGGCAAGAAGGTCCTCGGCCGTACCGAGGACTTCTGCCCGAACAACGCCAGCGGCCGGGTACGCCCCGACGCGCCCGCCACCTCGAAGTATCCGGAGAGCTGCCCCACCAACCCGTTCACCCTCGGCTCGGTGTGGGGCGTCGAGAAGGGCTGGGCGGCCAACACCTACGGGGGTTCCTACAGCGAGCCCGTCGCACTGGCGGCCGGGACCTACACCGCTAAGGTCGGGGTCGCCAAGAAGTACCGCGACCTCTTCGGCATCGCCGACAAGCCCGCCACCGTCAAGGTGACCGTCGTGGAACGCAGTTACGAGGACGAGGAGTGGGCGGCCCAGTCCGCGGCGGCCCGGTCCGCGACGGCGGGCGGGCACGCCGGTCACGAGGCCGCCCACCAGGCCCCGGCCGCGCACGCGGGCCACGGGCCCGGGCACGCCCCGACCCCCGCCCAGGCCGCCGCGCCGGTCACTAGCGGCGCCGGCCCCTCGTACAACGCCGGCCACGGGCCGCTCAAGGCGGCGCCGCCCGCCCTGCCGTGGGCCCTGAAGAAGCAGCAGGCCGCGCGTTCCCTGCCGGTCGGCGACAAGAGGGGGCAGACCGACGGCTCACGCAAGGCCCTGGCACTGCAGCCGCTGGCGAAGCGACCCGCCGGCATCCCCTCCGTCCCCGACGTCCCCAAGCCGGACCTGCGCTCGCTGCCGGCCTACGGCATCGTCGTCACCGACGGGGAGAAGGACATCCCCGGCAAGGACTACCTCGCCTTCAGCGCCAACGTGTGGAACGCCGGTCCGGCGCAACTGGTGGTGGACGGCTTCCGGACGCCCGGCAAGGCCAAGATGGACGCCTACCAGTACTTCTACGACGCCAAGGGCAAGCAGGTCGGCTACACCCCGACCGGCACCATGGAATGGGACCCGCGTCCCGGGCACATGCACTGGCACTTCACCGACTTCGCCAGCTACCGGCTGCTGAAGGCCGACAAGAAGGAGGCCGTGCGCAGCGGCAAGGAAGCCTTCTGCCTGGCCAACACCGACGCCATCGACTACACGGTGAAGAACGCCAACTGGCACCCCTTCAACACCGACCTGTCCACCGCCTGCGGCGAGGAGAACTCCATCTCCGTCCGCGAGGTGCTCGACGTCGGCTCCGGCGACACCTACTCCCAGGACCTGCCGGGCCAGTCCTTCGACATCACGGACGTCCCCAACGGCACGTACTACATCCAGGTGCTGGCCAACCCGGAGAAGCGGCTGAAGGAGACCAACCTCGGCAACAACAGCGCGCTGCGGAAGATCGTGCTGGGCGGCAAGCCGGACGCCCGGACCGTGACGGTGCCGGCCCACGACCTGGTCAACGCCAACTGACCCCGTCCCGGGGCGTCAGCGCCCCGGGCGGAGGAGCCGGCGGTCGCGCACCGTGACCGCCGGCCCGGCCGGGTCGCCGGCCCGCACCACGGCGTCGACCGCCCTCGCGTACCGCTCCCGCTCACCGGGCCGAGCCGGTGCCGACGGCCCCGTCAGTTCGCTCTGCGCCACGAGCCGGAAGATCAGCGCGCGGATCAGCATCTGCTGCCAGTCGGGTGTGCCGCCGCCACCGGTCAGCAGACCGGGCGGAAGATCGAACCACAGCAGACCGTCCACGACCACGACGGCCTCCGCGAACACCGGAGGCCGCCAGAACGGCGAGAAGTCGATCACCGCGGGCGCTTCGCCCTCGGCGAAGAGCACATTGCCGGCGAGGTCGCCGTGAACGAGCTGGGCGCCGTCCTGCCGCACCGGCCGCCGCAGCTCCCGCAGGACCGAGAACGACGCGGCGAGATCATCGATCACGTCGACGTCCTGCTCGCCCCACGCGACCCGGTCGCCCACCGCCCACGGATGCGTGGCCCGGCTGAGGAAGGAGGGCCGGGGCACCGCGCCAAGGGCGGCGTGGAAGGCACGGCCGGCCGCGAGCACACCGGCCCAGTGCCCGCTCGGGCCGGGCTCGCCGGTCAGGAACTCACTGGCCGTCCAGCCCCCCACGACGCTCCGGCCGTCCGCGGCCCGCAGCGGCAGCGGGACCCGGAAGCCACTGTCCGGCGCCAGGCTCTCGAACAGGGCGGCGGCCCACTCGACCTCGTCGTCGGACCCCTCGGCGGGCTTGAACACGGCCCCGCCGACGAGCACGCTCCGCCCCTGCCCGCCCGGCAGCGGAACAGGAACCCCCTCGACGCCGAACGCGTCGAGGACGGCATGGGAGGGGACGGCGTCGCCCGGCAGCTCGGTCACACCGGGCATCCTGACGGCTCCCCGTGCCGGGCGCACCTACTTTTCCGCCGCGACGGCGTCCCGGGTGGCGGCCCACGTCGCGAGGAGACGCAGGCACTCCTCGGAGTGCGAGCCCGGCTCGGCGGTCTGGACGGTGAGGGTGAGGCCCGGTTCGGCGGTCATCTCCGGCCCTTCGTGGGCGAGCGTGAGATCGCCGACGGCGTGGTGGTGGAAGAGCTTGCTCCCGGTGCCGTGGTGGCGGACGTTGTGGACGCCCCAGCGGGTGCGGAAGTCGTCACTGCGGGTGCACAGCTCCCCGACGAGGTCGTGGAGGTCCTTGTCGTGCGGATTGCGGCCCGCCTCCGTACGCAGGATCGACACGGCGATGTCGGCGGCCGTGTCCCGGTCCGGGTGGAAGCGGCGCGAGGCGGGGTCGAGGAAGTTGAAGCGGGCCGGGTTCGCCTGGTTGTGCGGCGTGGCGCACACGTCGTCGTACAGCGCGCGGGCCAGCCGGTTCGTGGCGAGCACGTCCATACGGCCGTTGCGGACGAAGGCCGGTCCGGCGGTGACGGCGTCCAGGACCCACTGCAGGCTCCGGTGCGCCTTCCACTGCGGGGTGCGGCGGGGCGGGCGCGTGAGGACGTTCGAGCCGTCCGCGGCATGGGCGAGGTTGAGCAGGTGGGCGCGTTCGGCCTCGTCGAGCCGGAGAGTGCGGGCCAGCGCTTCGAGAACGGCGGGGGAGGTTGCCTGGAGAGCGGGGAGCTTGCGCCCGGCCACCGATGAGTTCCGTGCGGTCGTGCGGTCTGCCCCCTCGTACACGCTACGGAGGGAGCACACCATGCGCAGGATCATCGTCTGCACGTTCCTGACACTGGACGGCGTCATGCAGGCGCCGGGCGGGCCGGACGAGGACGGCGAGGGAGGCTTCGAGCACGGTGGCTGGCAGAAGCCGGCCGACGACGACGAGGTGGGTGCGGCCGTCGCGGGCTGGTACGAGCAGTGCGACTCGATGCTGCTCGGCCGCAGGACGTATGAGATCTTCGCGTCCTACTGGCCGACGGCCGATCCGGGCAATCCGTTCACCTCGCGGATGAACGGCATGCGGAAGTACGTGGCCTCCCGGACCCTGACGTCCGTCGAGTGGCAGAACTCCACGCTGCTGGAGGGCGACGCCGCCGACGCCGTACGCGCGCTGAAGGCGTCCGACGGCGGTGACGTCTTCGTCGTCGGCAGTGGTGACCTGGCCCAGACCCTCATGCGGCACCACCTCGTCGACGAGTACCGGCTGACCATCCACCCGGTGATCATCGGGACCGGCAAGCGGCTGTTCGCCGGCGGAGCCGTTCCCACCGCGCTGGAGCCGGTCCGTGTCTCGACGACGAAGGGCGGCACCGTCATCGGCGTCTACCGGACCAACGGTGAGCCGACGTACGACAGTTACTAGGGCCCCGGAGGATCTCGGCTCACAGGGCCGCGTGCGGCCGCTCGGGGGTGAGGAGGTGCACCTCGGTCCGGTCGGCGTGCGGGATCAGCAGGTCGCGCAGCTCACCGGCGGCGGTCTCGACGAGGTGGGTGTCGGAGGCGGCGCGGAGGGTTTCGAGGACGAAGGCGACGCGCGCGGAGTCCTCGGTGACGCGGGTGCGGTGGGCGTCGCGGTGGTTCCAGTGCCTGGTGAGGACCCCCGTGGTGTCCATGTAGACGATCTCGCCCGCCCTCGGGTGCTCGACGGTGCCCGGTTCCCCGAGGGGCGTGAAGGTCTCCGTGCCGTCGGCGTGACGGATGTCGACGTCACCGGTGACGTGGTCGAGGTCGAAGGCGCCGGCGGGAAGACCGTGACGGACGGAGACGGAGTTGTAGGAGTCGACGGCCGGGTTGATCCGGGGCAGGGAGCCCTTCTTCGCGAGGCGGCGTCCGAGGGCGTCCACGCTGGGGCGGACGCGACGGGGGTTGGTGCCGAAGCTCCGGTAGGCGCTGTGCCATGCCTCGATACGGGGGTCGCTTTCGTCGGCGGGGGCCCAGGTGCCGTCGGCGAGCCGCTGCTCCAGGTCCTCCAGGGCGGTGCCGGTGGCGGGCCAGGGCTCGCGGCCGCGCAGACCGGTTGCGGTGACGACGGCGACGAGGGTGCCGGGAAAGGCGTCGGCGACGGCGGGGCTGAGGCGGAAGGTGCACATGGTGAAGGAGATCCGATCCGGAAGAGCGGGCGGGTGCGGGGTCAGGCCCGCCAGGGGCCGATGCGGTCGAGGCGGCGGAGCTGCCGGGCCGCGGCGGTGGGCACGTCGGGTCCCTCACCGCGCCCGGTGAGCCCGCGGGCGGTGCCGGCGCGCTGCTCGACGGGCTTGTGGGCGTCGTACGCCTACTTCGCCCGGATGCCGGTCACGTCCCGGCGCAGGCCGCGGACGCCGGGCAGCAACCGCCGCCCGTACGGGCCCGGCCGGGGACGAGGGGGGCGTGGTCGCCCTGAGGCCGAGCAGGCCGGAGTCGTGGCCGTCGGCGATCGAGGTCTGCCACTCGGCATCGTCCAGGGCGGCGTCCCAGGGCTGGATGAACATCGAAGGGTCCTCCGGGCGCGGGAGTCGGTCGCGGCGGGGAGGCGCATCCGTCACGGGACGGCGCATCCCCTACCATCAGTGGAACGACTGCACCGTACATCGCACCGACCGCGGCGGGTCAACTGAGCGACCGTGTGGTGCAGCACACCGACCGGTCCCGGGAGGGCGACAGCGATGGCCGAGACCGAGGCGGCCCTGCGGACGCTCGCGCACAACGTCCGCGCGGCCCGCACCCGCGCCGGACTGTCCCTGGACGAACTCGGCCGGCGCGCCAAGGTCAGCAAGGGGTCCCTGGTCGCGCTGGAGAAGGCGCAGGGGAATCCGAACTTCGCCACCCTGGTGAGGCTGGCCGACACCCTCGGGGTCTCGGTGTCCGCCCTGATGGAGGGGCCGGCGCGGGAGCGCGTCCGGGTCGTGTCCGGCGACACCGTGATGCCGCTGTGGGCGGGGCCGCGGGGCAGCGAGGCCCGGCTGATGCTGACGACCTCCGGCCCGGCTCCCGTCGAGGTCTGGCGCTGGAAGCTCCAGCCCGGCGAGGGGTACCCGAGCCACCCCCACCAGGCCGGGGTGGTCGAAACCGTCAGCGTCACCGAGGGGCGCATGGTCCTGGTCGTCGACGGCGTCGAGCACGCCGTCGAAGCGGGGCAGACCGCCACCTTCGACGGCGACGTGAGCCACACCTACCGCGGCGCGGGCGACACGGCCTGCCACCTGGTCATGACCGTCCAGTTGCCGCCCGGCCCGGGCTGAGCGTCGCGTTCCGCGTGCGCCCCGACAGCCCCGACAGCCCCGACGACCAAGGACAGCCGAGATCCATGTCTGCGAGAGCCATGTCTGAACGAGCGACGGAATCCGTCCTGCGGACCCCGGGCATACCCCACCTCCTGACGGTGGGAGGCTTCTGCTTCGCGGGCCTCGCCCTCCTGCTGCCCGTCTCACCGGCCTGGGCCGTCGCCGGGGGCGCCGACGAGTTCGGTGCCGGACTCGTCACGGCCGTCCTGATGGGCGCCACCGTGCTGGCCCAACTGTGCGTCAGGGCGACGCTGCGCACGATCGGCTGGCCCCGCACCCTGGCCCTCGGCGCCCTCCTCCTCGGCCTGCCCGCCCTGCTGCAGAGCCTTAGCGACCACCTGGTGCCCATCCTGGTGACGACCGCACTGCGCGGAGCGGGCTTCGGCATCGTCACCGTCTGCGGTGCCACCGCCGCGGCCGCCCTGGCCCCGCGCGGCCGTCAGGGTGCGGCCATCGGCCTCTACGGCCTCGCCGTCGCGCTGCCCCAGGTCGTCCTCACCCCGGCGGCCCCCTGGCTGATGGGGACCTTCGCCCTGCCCGCGATCATCGCCTGCGGCGTTCTCCCCGTCCTGGCGCTGCCCTGGACCCGGTCCCTCGGCCGCACCGTCGAGGCCCGCACGGACGGTCCGCCCGCCCAGGAGAGCCCCGCCCCGCACCCCGGCCGCGCGACCACGGTGCTGCGGCGCATCCTCCTCCCGCTCACCGTTCTGCTCCTGGTCACCGCGGCGGGCGGGGCGGTGCTCACCTTCGCGCCCCAGTTCACGGACAGCCCCGCGCTCGCGGCCACGGGGCTGCTCGCCCTCACCGCCACCGCCGCCGTGGCCCGCTGGGGCTGCGGCGAACTCGCCGACCGCATCGCGCAGCGGCCGATCACCGCCCTCCTGGCCGCCACCGCCTGCGCAGGGCTGGCGCTGATCGCCGTGGCCGTCGGCTCGGCGAGCGCCAGCGCCCTTCCCCTGCTCACCGGGCTGCTCCTGCTCGGAGCCGCCTACGGAGGGCTCCAGAGCCTCACCCTGGTCCGGACGTTCGACCTCGCGGGCACGGAGAACCGGCACGCGGCCTCGGTGGCGTGGAACATCGGCTACGACGCCGGCACCGGACTCGGCTCCCTCGCGCTGGGCCTGGCGGCGCAGGCCGCCACCTTCGCGGCAGGCTTCACCGTGATGTCCGCGGTGATGGGAGTCGCGGTCCTCGCGGTCGCCCTCACCCGCACGCAGCCGTCCGGGGCGCCGCGAGTGCGTTCCCGCGCCCGCTCCGAGTAGGCCGACCCGCCCACGACGACCGCGGGCGCCCGCTGCCCACCCGCCGCCCACCCGTCCAATCAACAAGGCGAGACGTATCGTCTTGCCAAGGGGCGGGCCGTGCCGTACCGTCCTCCGCATGGGTTCCCTGTGAGATCACCGGCGCCGACGGCGTGGAGCACCGCTCCGCCGTCGCCGCGCCCCGCCGCGCAGCCATCCCACCCCGATCCGGCCGGACCGTCGACGGACACGGCCAGGAGGGACCCCGCCTTGCACACCTCACAATTCACCTTCGACCACGTCACCAAGCGCTACCCCGGCCGCACCGTCCTGGACCGGGTCACCTTCACGCTGAAGCCGGGCGAGAAGGCCGGACTGATCGGTGACAACGGCGCCGGCAAGTCCACCCTCCTCAGGATCGCCGCGGGTGTGGAACGCCCGGACAGCGGCGCGACGACCGTCACCGCCGCCGGCGGGATCGGCTACCTGCCGCAGTCCATCCCCCTGCCCCCGACCGCCACCGTCCAGGACGCCGTCGACCTGGCCCTCGCCGACCTGCGCGCGCTGGAGGCCGAACTGCGCCGGGCCGAGCAGCGGCTCGGGAATGGCGAGGACCCGGCGGCACTCGCCGCCTACGCCGCGCTGCTCGCACGCTACGAGGCCCGGGACGGCTACGACGCCGACTCCAGGGTGGACATCGCCCTGCACCACCTCGGACTGCCCGCGCTCCGCCGGGAACGCCGGCTCGGCACCCTTTCCGGGGGCGAACGCTCCCGGCTGGCGCTGGCGGGCGTCCTCGCCGGCCGCCCGGAGATCCTGCTCCTGGACGAGCCGACGAACGACCTGGACGACCGGGCCGTGCACTGGCTGGAGAACCAACTGCGCGCACACCGCGGCACGGTGCTCGCGGTCACCCACGACCGGGTCTTCCTGGAACGCCTGACCACCACCGTCCTGGAGGCCGAGGCCGGAAGGGTCACCCGCTACGGCGACGGCTACCGGGGCTACCGCACGGCGAAGGCGGCGGAGCGTCGCCGCCGGCTCCAGGAGTACGAGGAGTGGCGCTCCGAACTGGCGCGCAACGAGCGGCTGGCCGCCGGCCACGCCGTCCGTCTCCACGCCGTCCCGCGCAAGGCGTCGCCGGCCAACTTCGGCCACGGCGGCTTCCGGGCCCGAGGCCGCGCACACGGCGCGATGTCCCGCGTGCGCAACGCCCGTGAGCGGGTCGAGCGGCTCACCGGGAACCCGGTGGCACCGCCGCCGGACCCGCTCGTCCTCACGGCGTGCCTCGCCGCGGCGGGAGAGCCCCCGGCGGGCACCGGGACCGTTTCCCCGGAGCAGCCGGTCGTCCACCTGTCGCACGTGCGGGTGGGGGATCGCCTGTGCCTGGACTCCCTCGGCCTCGGCCGCGGCGGACGCCTCCTCGTCACCGGCCCCAACGGCGCCGGCAAGACGACGCTGCTGAAGCTGCTCGCCGGTGAAGTACGGCCGGACGAGGGCGAGGTGCGGGTGCCGGCCCGGGTGGGTCATCTGCGCCAGGAGGAGACGCCGTGGCCGGCGGACTGGAGGGTGGCCGAGGCGTTCGGTCGGGGCCGCGTGGGCTGCGCCGACGAACACGCCGACGCCCTGCTCGCCCTGGGGCTGTTCCGCCCGTCGGAACTGCGCCTGCGCATCGGCGAGCTGTCGTACGGACAGCGCCGCCGCGTGGATTTGGCCCGGCTGGTCTCGGAGCCCGCCGACCTCCTGCTGCTCGACGAGCCGACGAACCACCTGTCACCGGCGCTGGTCGAGGAACTGGAGGAGGCGCTGACCGGGTTTCCCGGCGCGATCGTGCTGGTCACGCACGACCGCGCGCTACGGTCCCGGTTCGAGGGCGAGCACCTGGAACTGCCGGGGACGGCGCGCGTCCGAGCCGGGTGACGGGCGGCCGTGGAGAAGGGCCCGCCCCGGGCGCGCTCACGGCCGAAGGAGCGGAAAGTCGGCCTCGGCCCACAGGGCCCTGATCCCGTCGGTGGACCGGTCGTCGGCATCGGTGTCGCCGTCGGCCGTCCACGTCCTGACCTCGGTGGCGCAGTCGCCCACCGGTGACCAGCCCGGGTCGCCGGTGGCCGCGAAGCCGGCCCAGGCGCGCACCATGCGGCCTGCCAGTGCCCGGTCGGCAGGGGTGGGCGCGCCGCCGATGAGGAAGGACAGGCGCTCGTCGTCCAGGTTGCCGAAGGCGAACGGAACGTCCGCACAGTGCCAGGCCCGCACGACACCGTGCGGGCCGGTGCGCCGCCGGTCGAAACGGGACAGGAAGGTCCGGCCGCCGGTCCGGGCGTGGAGTTCGGCGAGCCGGTTGCTGTACTCGCCGAACAGCAGGTCGCCGTAGACGGCGAGGTAGACGTCGAGGACCGGAGCCTGCGGCATGGCGGCGCGGTATCCGGCGACCAGGCCGTCGGGCAGGCCGAAGTCTTCGGCGAATTGGGCGAGTTGTTGCTCCGTGGTGACCTTGGCGCTGCTGCCGACGGCGTCCAGCAGCCAGTACTCCTGCGTGGTGTGGCAGACCAGCAGGTCCACGTCCCGGGCCGCGCCGGCCGCCATTCCCGTGAGCGGGTCGGTGGGCAGGACGTCGCCGTCGAGTACGGGGGCGTAGAGCGAGGGGTCGTAGTGACGGGAGCCGGAGGCGGGGTCGCGCCGGTAGTCGTCGACCACCCGGTCGGCCGCGGCGACCAGCGCCTGCGGAGTGGCGGACAGCAGGCCCGCCGACGTGGCCGGGCAGCCGGCGGCGGCAGCGACCTCCCGGGTGGTGGCCGCCGCCATGTCGCGCGTGCAGCAGGGGCTGGCGGGGCTGTGCGCGATGGCGCGGCGGAACAGGCCGCGGGCCCGGTCCATCACCATCAGACAGGCGACCGAGGCCGCCCCGGAGGACTGACCGGCGACGGTGACGTTGCCGGGATCACCGCCGAAGCCGGCGATGTTCTCACGCACCCACCGCAGAGCGGCCACCTGGTCGAGCAGCCCCCGGTTGTCCGGACGGGCGGTCCGTCCGTCCGCGGGGACATGACCGAAGCCCTCGAAACCGATGCGGTAGTTGAGCGTGACCACGACCAGTCCGGCGCGGGCCAGCACCGACCCGTCGAAGTCCGGCTGGGCCGACGAGCCGAAGGTGTAGGCGCCGCCGTGTATCCAGACCAGAACCGGCAAGGGGCCACTGCGCGAGGCCGGTGTCCACACGTTGACGCTGAGGACGTCCTCGTCGCCGGGGGACCACACCGGAGCCCCGGGGAGTTCCGCCGACTGCGGGGCGACCGGACCGAATCGCCCGCACTCCCGCACTCCGCTCCACGGCGTCACCGGACGCGGCTCCCGGAAGCGGTCGGCACCGAACGGCGGGGCGGCATAGGGGATGCCGAGGACGGCGACGACGTCTTCGGAGGGCCGGAACCCGCGGACCGCACCGTCTGCCGTACTGAAGATGTCCACGGGGAATGCCTCTCGTCACATGCCGACGGGTCCGGGACCACAGCTTCGCACCGCCCGGCGGGCCCGGGCCAACACCGGGTTCGGCCGGACTGACGCACCGGCGGTGTCAATCCCGGACCCGAGGGGGAGAACAGACAACTCCCCTTGACCTCGACCTGACTTGAGGTCGGAGGCTGTCCGGGACGCCGTCCTCAACGAGAGGTGCTGTTCATGCATGCCGTCCAAGCCGTCGCGTTCGGTGGTCCCGAGGTGCTGACCCCGGTGGTCCTGCCCGATCCGGTGCCCGGCCCCGGACAGGTCGTCGTCGGCATGCTCGCCGCCGACGTCATCTTCCTCGACACCCTGCTGCGCTCCGGGTGGGGACAGGACATCTTCCCGCGCACGCCGCCGTATGTGCCCGGTGGCGGCGGGGCGGGAGAGGTGCTGGCCGTCGGTGACGGCGTCGACCCGGCCTGGACCGGCCGGCGTGTGGCCGTACGCACCGGCACCGGATACGCCGAACGGGTCGTCGCGGGGGAGAAGGAGATCGTGCCCGTCCCCGACGGGCTGGCCGTCGAGACGGCGGCCGCGCTGGTGCACGACGGCGTGACCGCGCTCGGCCTGCGGCGGCTGGGAGCACCCCGCGAAGGAGAGTGGGTCCTGGTCTCGTCGGCGGCCGGAGGGGCCGGCACTCTGCTGGTGCAGTTGGCCGTCGAGGCCGGAGCCCGGGTCGTGGCCGCCGCCTCCAGCGAGGCCAAACGGGCCCTGGCGCGCGACCTGGGCGCCGAGGCCGTCGTCGACTACACACGGGCGGACTGGACCGGGCGGGTGCGGGAGGCGACCGGCGGCGGCGCCGCCCTGGTCTACGACGGCGCGGGCGGGGCGCTGGGCACGGCCGCCGTCGACGCGCTCGCGGACGGCGGGCGCTTCGTCACCTACGGCAGCGCCGACGGCTTCGCCGCCCCGGACCCGGAGGAGGCCGCCCGCCGGGGCATCCGGCTGCTCACGCCGCTCGCGGACGGTCCGCCGGACCAGGAGACCGTCGGGGAAGCGCTGGGCCAGGTTCTGGCGGCGGCCGCCGAGGGCGGCCTGCGCCCGGTGATCGGCGCCACGTACCCGCTGGCGCGGGCCGCCGACGCGCACCGCGCCCTGGCCGCGCGCACCACCGTGGGCAAGTCACTGCTGCTGATCGGGGGCGAGCAGCAGCAGTCCTTCGCGCAGTGACATCGGGGCACCTGTGCCGGTGCCGCCCCCGGGAAGCCGTCGCCCCGGCTACCGCAGCCAGATCCAGGCCGCCGCGTGCAGGCCCGTGGCGGACGCCAGCACGACCGACAGCCACGTCACGTGCCGCCTGAGCAGCCTGCGGCGCAGGTGGAGATAGCGCCCTTCGTACTCCTCGCGCAGTTCGCCGGCGCGTGCCACGGTCACGCCGAGCATGGTGCGCATCAGGGTCAGCCGATGGTCGACGTAGTGCCGCGTGAAGTCGTCGGCCTGGGCCGTGGTCATCCACGGCATGCGGTCGCACAGCGCCCGCGCTTCCTCGCGGGCCTCGTCGCAGTAGGCCTGGGCCCGCAGGAACCCCTCCGCCTGCGTGGCGATGGACGCGGCGTCACCGGCCGGGCGGCGCGGGCGCTCACCGCCGGTCACGACCGTTCGCCCTCGTGGCCCGCCACGTCGATGACGTCGCGCTGGCCGGTGTTCTCCTTCTGGTCCAGGGAGGTGAGTTCGAAGTGGTGCAGGTCGAAGGCGGGCGATTCGCTGCGGATGCGGGGCATGGTGCAGAAGTTGTGGCGCGGCGGCGGGCAGGAGGTCGCCCACTCCAGTGAACGGCCGTAGCCCCACGGGTCGTCCACGCCGACCGGCTTGCCGTACTTGGCCGTCTTCCACACGTTGTAGAGGAACGGGAGCATGGACAGGCCCAGCAGGAAGGAAGCGATGCTCGAGATCGTGTTGAGGGCGGTGAACCCGTCGGATGCGAGGTAGTCGGCGTAACGGCGGGGCATGCCCTCGGCGCCCAGCCAGTGCTGGACCAGGAACGTGCCGTGGAACCCGAGGAACAGCGTCCAGAAGGTGATCTTGCCGAGGCGTTCGTCGAGCATCTTGCCGGTGAACTTGGGCCACCAGAAGTGGAATCCGGCGAACATCGCGAACACGACGGTGCCGAACACCACGTAGTGGAAGTGCGCCACCACG
>NZ_JOGV01000046.1:0-56635 GCF_000721365.1 Streptomyces sp. NRRL F-5650
CGGTCGTGACCGAACTTCTCGTCGAAGGCGCGCTTGAGGTCGTAACCGTGGCGCGGCCCGGACTCCAGGAGTCCCAGGAGGGTGTGACCGATGGACATGCGGAGCACTCTACACACGGTGTATACGCACTATGTATACGCCCCGTGCAGAGACCATGGCGGCGGGTACAGGCGGACCGCTCCGGTGCAGGTCAGAGGGTGTGTGTCACGGTTTCGCCACGACGGGGCCGTACGCGCGGCCGTGCGGTCAGGGCGGTGGTGCGGCTCCCGGGCCGCCGCTCCTCGGCGGGCGGCCCCGGCGCGGCATGGGCCCGGTGTCGCCGGGCAGTCGGCCGGCCTCCGCCAGCGCCCTGCGGAGCAGGAACTCGATCTGAGCGTTGGCCGAGCGCAGCTCGTCGCCCGCCCAGCGGGCCAGTGCCTCGTACACCTGCGGGTCGAGCCGCAGCAGCACCTGCTTGCGCTGCTGCGGCCGTCGCCTCGGCGCCGGGCCCTCGGACGGCACGGAACCCTCGGGCGAGGTCGTCACTGGTAGAGCGTCCCCGTGTTCAGGACCGGCTGGGCGGCGCGGTCCCCGCAGAGCACGACCATCAGGTTGGACACCATCGCCGCCTTGCGCTCGTCGTCCAGCTCCACGATGTCCTGCTCGCTGATCCGGGCGAGCGCCGCCTCGACCATGCCGACCGCGCCGTCCACGATCTGCCGCCGCGCGGCGACCACCGCGCCGGCCTGCTGCCGCTGGAGCATCGCCGAGGCGATCTCGGGGGCGTACGCGAGGTGCGTGAAGCGGGACTCGATGATCTGCACGCCGGCCGCCTCCACGCGCGCGTGCAGCTCGACGGCGAGCTTCTCGGTGATCTCCTCGGCGTTGCCGCGCAGCGAGAGGCCGTCCTCGTCGTGGGCGTCGTAGGGGTACTCGATGGCGATGTGCCGCACGGCCGCCTCGGTCTGGGTGGAGACGAACTCGACGTAGTCGTCCACCTCGAAGGTGGCCTGCGCGGTGTCCTCCACCCGCCACACCACGACCGCGGCCAGCTCGATGGGGTTGCCGTAGGCGTCGTTCACCTTGAGCACGGCCGTCTCGTGATTGCGCACCCGGGTGGAGATCTTGGTGCGGGAGGTGAAGGGGTTCACCCAGCGCAGGCCGTCCTGCCGGATCGTGCCCCGGTACCGCCCGAAGAGCTGGACCACGCGGGCCTCGCCCGGCGCCACCATGTTGAGCCCGCACATCGCGAGGAACGCCGCCAGGGCGACCACGATGCCTCCGACGATCAGCGCGGCCTTCCCGCCGGCCGCGTCGACCGCGGTGGCGGCGACGACGAGGCCGGCGCCGACGAGCAGCCCGACCAGTCCGAGGAGCAGGGCGAACCCGCCGCCGATGCTGTGCGCCTGGCTCTCGCGGACCCGTGGGGCCGGCATCTGGGGCACATCGGCGGTGGCCTGCGGGGCATCGTGTGTGGACATGGGTGGTCCCCCGTTCTCTCTTTGCTTGCTAAGTGATATCACTTTACACCCCGATCACAACCCTGAACCCCTCTCGTACGTCGGTTCCTTTGGAGCGGGTGCTGATTCTCACGTCCGTACAAGGCTGGATCGGTAGCCCTTTGTCATATCTCCCGGTGTTAGCTTTCTGAGCTGACCTGAGCGACGAACCTGTGTGACGCGTGAGCGAGACGTGCCCACAGATGACCGAAGCGGAGCGGATCGGACCCATGGGGCGAGCGGAAGAGAGAAGAGCGCGACAGCGCGGTGGACGCCGCGCGGCGCCGAAACGCCGCCGTTCGCCGGCCCCCGGCGGAGCTGCGGGCGGCAAGAGCCGGATACGCCGGCTCTTCACCTGGAAGAAGATCGTCGGCACCTTCTTCGGCCTCTGCCTGCTCGGCATGGGCGCCTTCATCGTGCTGTACATGGTGATCGACATCCCCGAGGGGAACCCCGAGGCCGAGCTGCAGAGCAACGTCTACAAGTACAGCGACGGCAGCATCATGGCGCGCACCGGCGACCGCAACCGCGAGATCGTCGACCTCGCCAAGATCCCCAAGGACGTCCAGCGCACCTTCGTGGCCGCCGAGAACAAGACGTTCTACAAGGACGCCGGCGTCGACCTCAAGGGCACCGCGCGCGGTGTGCTCAACACCCTGTCCGGCAAGGGCGCGCAGGGCGGTTCGACGATCACCCAGCAGTACGTCAAGAACTACTACCTGACCCAGGAACAGACGGTCTCGCGCAAGCTGAAGGAACTGGTCATCTCCCTGAAGCTGGACCGGGAGAAGTCCAAGGACTACATCCTCGCCGGCTACATCAACACCAGCTACTACGGCCGCGGCGCCTACGGCATCCAGGCCGCCGCCCAGGCCTACTACCGTGTCGACGCCGAGGACCTGACCGTCGAGCAGGGCGCCTACCTGGCCGCCCTGCTCCAGGCGCCGAACCAGTACGACTGGGCGATCGCCAGCCCGACCGGCAAGAAGCTCGTCCAGGAGCGCTGGAACTACGTCCTGGACAACATGGTCGAGCAGAAGTGGCTGAACGCGGGCGACCGGCAGGGCATGAAGTTCCCGGAGCCCAAGGAGCCCAAGGGCGCCGCCGGAATGGAGGGCCAGACCGGCTACCTGGTGGAGGCCGCCAACTACTCGCTCAAGAAGCAGCTCGTCGCCCAGGGCGCCGCCGAGGACATGGAGCAGGCCAAGGCCCTGGTGGACCTCGGCGGCTACACCGTCACGCTCAACATCGACAAGAAGAAGCAGGCCGCGCTGGAGACGGCGGTCAAGGAGAAGCTCACCAGCAAACTGGACCCCGACAAGCGCAAGGTCGACGCCGACGTCCAGGCCGGAGCCGTCTCCGTCGACCCGAAGACGGGCTCCGTCGTGGCGATGTACGGCGGCGTGAACTACCTGAAGCACTACACCAACAACGCCACCCGCGACGACTACCAGCCCGCCTCCACCTTCAAGCCGGTGATCCTCGCCGCCGCCGTGGACCACGACGCCGAGACCCAGGACGGCGTGCCGATCACGGCCAACACCCTCTACGACGGCGACAGCGAGCGCCCCGTGATGGACGGCGACCAGGAGGTCGGCTTCGCCCCGCCCAACGAGGACGACCACGACTACGGCGAGATCGACGTCCAGGAGGCGATGAACAAGTCCGTCAACTCCGTCTTCGCGCAGATGGGCGTCGACGTCGGGATGACCGAGGTCATGAAGGTCGCGGCCGACCTCGGCATGGACACCGAGGGCGAGCAGGCCGTGCCCGCCCAGACCCTGGGCAGTATGGGCGCCAGCCCGCTGGAGATGGCCGGCGTCTACGCCACCTTCGACAACCACGGCAAGAAGGTCACCCCGGCCATCGTGAAGTCGGTCGAGCACAAGGACCGCACGATCGAGATGCCCGACCCGATCGGCGAGCAGGTCATCAGCCGGGAGGCCGCCGACACGGTCACCTCCGTGCTCACCGGCGTGGTCGACGACGGTACGGCCAAGACGTCCGTGCGCGAGAACCCGCTGCGCGACGGCCAGCAGGTGGCCGGCAAGACCGGTACGTCCGACAACAACAAGTCGGCCTGGTTCACCGGCTTCACCCCGGGGCTGGTCACCTCCGTCGGCCTGTTCGGCGAGGACGACAAGCCGCCGCACCCGCAGGTCCCGATGTACCGGGCGGCCGGCGTCGACTACCGCGTCAACGGCGGTGGGCCCCCGGCGGAGATCTGGGCCGCGTACACCTTCGGCGTCATGGACGAGGTCACCGAGTTCCACCTGAAGACCAAGCAGGGCGCCGCGGTCAAGCCCAGCACGTCGCCGTCCAGCTCCGGTTCGCCGAGCCAGTCGCCGTCCCATGAGGCGTCGACCGAGGCACCGCCGCCCTCGAACGACCCGTCGACCGAGGCGCCGCCCGCGTCCGACGACCCGTCGACCGAGGCGCCGCCCGAGTCGCCGACGCAGTCGCCGTCGAACAGCGCGTCCAGCGGTGAGACACCGCCGGACGGCGGCGGGGGCTCCACCGAGTCGGGCGGCCCGGACTTCCCCGGCGGGGACTGGGTGCCGTAGAGCGGCGGCAGCCGCGAGGACGCACGAAGGGGCGCCCGGTGCTCACCGGGCGCCCCTTCGCGTGCCGCCGCTCGCCGGCCGCGGCTGCTCAGCCGCGGTTCAGCTCGAACCACACCACCTTGCCGGTGCTCAGCCGCGTCGCGCCCCAGCGCCGGGCCAGCCGGTTCACCAGGTACAGGCCGCGCCCGCCCTCGTCGGTCGCCCGCGCCTGCCGCAGCCGGGGGAGCTGCGGCACGTCGTCGCCGACCTCGCAGCGCAGCACGTCCGTGCGCAGCAGCCGCAGGGTGACCGGCTTGGAGGCGTAGCGCACCGCGTTGGTCACGACCTCGCTGACCAGCAGCTCCACGGAGTCCGTGAGGTCCTCCATGCCCCAGCGGGCCAGAGCGCGCCGGGCCAGACGGCGGGCCTTGCCGGGAGCCGCATCCTCCGGCTCCAGGAACCAGTACGACACGTCGCTGGGCGCGATCCCGTCGAAGCGGGCGGCGAGCAGCGCGATGTCGTCGTCCCGGTCGCCCGGGCCGAGCATGTCCAGCACCTCGTCGCACAGGGCTTCCAGGGGCGGCGGGTGATCGGGGCCGGTGAGCTGCGCGGTCGCCGCCAGCCGCTCCCGCAACTGCTCTATGCCGGTCCACACGTCCCGCAGCCGGGACTCGACCAGGCCGTCCGTGTACAGGAGCAGGGTCGCGCCGGCCGGGGCGTCCAGCTCCACGGCCTCGAAGTCCACGCCGCCCACGCCGATCGGGGCGCCGGCCGGGACCCGCAGCACCTCGGCGTGGCCGCCCAGGTGCAGCAGGACGGGCGGCGGGTGGCCGGCGTTGGCGACGGTGATGCGGTGCGAGACCGGGTCGTACACCGCGTACAGGCAGGTGGCCATGCGGTCGGTGCCCAGGCGCTGGGCCTGCTCGTCCAGGTGGTGCAGCACCTCCTGCGGCGGCAGGTCGAGCCCGGCCAGGGTCTGGGCCGTGGTCCGCAACTGGCCCATGATGGCCGCCGACGTCATCGAGTGGCCCATCACGTCCCCGACGACCAGCGCGACCCGGCTGCCCGGCAGTGGGATGGCGTCGTACCAGTCGCCGCCGACCCGCGCGGTCTCGGCGGCCGGCAGGTAGCGGGAGGCCAGCCGTACGCCGGTGCAGCGCGGCAGGTTCTCCGGGAGCATCGTGCGCTGCAGCTCGTCGGCGATGTACGCCTCCCGCCCGTACAGCACCGCCTTGTCGATGCCCAGCGCGCTGTGCGTGGCGAGCTGGGCGGCCACCAGCAGGTCGTCGGCCTCGAAGGCGACGCGCTCCGGGCCGCGCAGGAAGAGCGCGGCACCGATCACCCGGCGCCGCCCGCGCAACGGCGCGAGGATCGCCCTGCGGCCGTCGGGCAGGGCCAAGCCCTTCTCCTCGCCCAGCAGTTCGGGCAGCGCCGCGCGGGCCGCCCGGGTGTCCGTGAAGACCGGGCGCACCCCGCGCAGCACCTCGGCGAGCGCGCTGCCCGGCCGCACCTCGCACAGTTCGGCGCCGAGCGTCTCCAGCTCCGAGGGCTCCGGCTGGACCGCCGGAGTGAAGCCGCCCTCGGTGTCCCGCTCGGCCGGTATGCGGTCGGTGCGCCGCAGCCGCAGCACCAGGGGACCGGTGGGGCGCTCGTCGCCGACGGGCAACGGCTCGCGCAGATAGACGAGGATGGCGTCCGCGAACGTCGGCACGGTGGCCCGGCACAGCCCCATCACGATCTCGTCCAGGTCCATGCCCCGCGCGATCCGCCGGGTCGCGGCGCCCACGAACCGCAGCCGGTCCCCGTCCCGCCGCATCGGCGTGGGCCGCCCGGGCGCGGTGGGCTGTCCGGTACGCCGGTCCGGCTCCGCCCCGCGCCGGGGCGCGGCACCGTCCTGCCGCCCGCCGTCCGGGACCAGGGCCCCCGGGGCGACACCACCGGCGGTCACGTCGCCGGAGGCCGTGCCCGCCGACGGCACGCCCTCCGGCTGCGCGGCGCCCGCCTGCCCGCCGTCGGGCTGGGCCGGGACCCCCTCGGCAACGGGGCGCGGACGGTGCGCGTCGGCCTCGGCGGCCTGCTCCGCGACCGGCTGCGCGTGCTCGGAGGTCCCCGTGGGGTCCGTGCCGGGCGGCGTCTCACCGCTGCGCCCCTGGACCGGTAACGCCGACCCGGAGGAGTCCGCCGGTACGGGGGTATGCAGGAGCGCCCCGCGGGGGTCCGTGGGGTCGGCGCCCGTGGAGGGGCGGTCGAAGGATGTCGGGTGCTCCGTCACGCGTGTCGAATCCATCCGTCCGGGACTGCGCGCGGCGCGTGCAGTTCGTCCCGCAGGAATCCCGATACCCGCAATCCGTGTCCGGGGAACGGGATTCCCGCGTGGTCAGAGGCAGTTCCTGTGTCGCCGGCGGACCGTCTGCGGCCCGTCTCCGTGTTGCCCTCGTACCCCTCGCTCACGTCCTGCCGCCCCTCGGTGACGATCGGTCAAGCACAGTGCGCACTCCGCCGGTTGCCGCTGCCGCGCTCGTTGCGGAGGACGATCCTACGTTTCTTGCCGGGGGGCACATCAAGGGTCTCATGAGGAGACGTGCGCGGGCGTGCGATCCCAGTCCCCCGGCAGGGTGGGCACCGGCCACGCCGGATCGGGCCGCCAGTCCTCCCAGCCGTCGGCGAACGGCGCCCCCCAGGCCCGGATCCCCGCGACCGCGGCCCGGCCCGCCCGCCGCACCCGCTCGGCCTGCGCCGGGTCCATCAGCCCGTCCCGCCCGGCCTGCGCGAACTCGTCCTCGTCGCGCCAGTGCCAGGTGCGGTCCGGGTGGACGGAGATGTCCAGGAAGTGGTCCTCGCTGTCGACCCCGCCCTCCCAACGGGACAGCGGCTCCTCCAGGTTGACGTACCAGTTCTTGAACCGCCAGCCCGGGTCCCAGAACAGCCACACCGACCAGGCCTCGCCGGGCCGCGCCAGCTTCAGCACCCCCGTGCCGAACCACCGGTCACGCTGCACGGTGCGGGGCTTGGTGTAGCGCGAGGCCAGCGGTTCCAGGTGCACGGGCGTGCCGTCCGCGAGGACCGGCTTCACACACTCCGTGCCGGGCGCCAGCCACACGGCGAGCAGTTCGGCGTCGTCCCGGACGACGGTGACGGGGCGGGCGATGTGCACGCGCGGGCCGCCGTTCTCCCGGTAACGCCACAGGATGTGACTGCCGGGCGCCCAGTGGTCCACCGGGGCCGCCGGGCCGTCCGCTGCCGGTCCCCTCGCCGCCGCGCTCACCGCTTCACCGTCTGCCATGGACAGATATTAGGTGCCACGGCCAATCGATGCGCCGAGGACCGCGGGGGCGTGCGCCCGCGCACGCCCCCGGCCCCGGTTGCCGGGTCCCCTCACGGACGGGTCATCCGCAGCACGTCGAGCGCCTCGTCCAGTTGCTCCTCGGTGAGGTCGCCGCGTTCGACGTACCCGCCCTCCACCACGACCTGGCGGATGGTCTTCCGCTCGGCCAGCGCCTTCTTGGCGACCTTCGCGGCCTCCTCGTACCCGATGTACTTGTTGAGCGGCGTGACGACGGAGGGGGACGACTCGGCGTACTCCCGCGCCCGTTCCCGGTGCGCGACGATCCCGTCCACGGTCCGGTCGGCGAGCAGCCGGGAGACGTTGGCCAGCAGCCGCACCGACTCCAGCACGTTCTTGGCGATGACCGGCAGCATGACGTTCAGCTCGAAGTTGCCGGCCGCCCCGGCGGCGGCGACCGTCGCGTCGTTCCCGGTGACCTGGGCGGCGACCATGAGGACGGCCTCGGGGATCACCGGGTTGACCTTGCCGGGCATGATGGACGACCCCGGCTGGAGGTCGGGGAGCGCGATCTCCGCGAGCCCGGTGCGCGGCCCGGACGCCATCCAGCGCAGGTCGTTGGCGATCTTCGTCAGCCCGACGCCGACGGTCCGCAACTGCCCGCTCGTCTCGACGACACCGTCCCGGGCGCCCTGCGCCTCGAAGTGGTCGCGCGCCTCGGTCAGCGGCAGCCCCGTCACGCGGGCCACCTCCTCGATGACGGCCGCGGAGAAGCCGGGCGGGGTGTTGATGCCGGTGCCCACGGCCGTGCCGCCCAGCGGCAGCTCGGCGAGGCGCGGCAGGGACGCCCGGAGCCGCTCGATGCCGTACCGGACCTGGGCCGCGTACCCGCCGAACTCCTGGCCCAGCGTGACGGGCGTGGCGTCCATCAGGTGCGTGCGCCCGGACTTCACCACGTCGGCGAACTCCTCCGCCTTGCGCTCCAGGGCGCCGGCGAGGTGGTCGAGGGCCGGGATCAGGTCACGGGTGACGGCGGCGGTCGCCGCGATGTGGATCGAGGAGGGGAAGACGTCGTTGGAGGACTGGGAGGCGTTGACGTGGTCGTTGGGGTGCACGTCGCGGCCGAGCCGCTCACCGGCCAGGGTGGCGATGACCTCGTTCGTGTTCATGTTGGACGAGGTCCCCGAACCCGTCTGGAACACGTCCACGGGGAAGTGCTCGTCCCACTTCCCCTCGGCGACCTCCGCGGCCGCCTCCTGGATCGCGGCCGCGAGGTCCTCGTCGAGCACCCCCAGCTCGGCGTTGACCTTCGCCGCCGCGCCCTTGATCCGGGCGAGCGCCTCGATGTGCGCGCGCTCGATCCGCTGCCCGGAGACGGGGAAGTTCTCGACGGCACGCTGCGTCTGCGCGCGCCACTTGGCGTGGGCGGGGACGCGGACCTCGCCCATGGAGTCGTGCTCGATGCGGTAGTCGCTCATACCGGGTACAGCGTGCGGGGCGGGGCGGATGTTCCAGGGGGAATCCCCCCGGACCGGGACGGGAAGGGGCGGCGGGCGAAGCATCCCCCCACCGCCCCGGACGGGCCTAGGCCAGCCCCGGGCCCCGCACCGGAATCGTCGTGAACGTCGGCTGCTCGGGTTCCGGCGAAGTGAAGAAGTCGTTGCCCTTGTCGTCCACCACGATGAACGCCGGGAAGTCCTCGACCTCGATCTTCCAGACCGCCTCCATGCCGAGCTCCTCGTACTCGACGACCTCGACCTTCTTGATGCAGTCCTGCGCCAGCCGGGCCGCCGGTCCGCCGATCGACCCCAGGTAGAAGCCGCCGTGCGCGTCGCACGCGTCCGTGACCTGCTTGCTCCGGTTCCCCTTCGCCAGCATCACCTTGGAGCCGCCCGCCGCCTGGAACTGCGCCACGTAGGAGTCCATGCGCCCGGCGGTGGTCGGGCCGAAGGACCCGGACGCGTACCCCTCCGGCGTCTTCGCGGGGCCGGCGTAGTACACCGGGTGGTCCTTCAGGTACTGCGGCATCTCCTCGCCCGCGTCCAGCCGCTCCTTGATCTTGGCGTGCGCGATGTCGCGGGCCACGACCAGCGGGCCGGTCAGCGACAGCCGGGTCTTGACCGGGTGCTTGGTCAGCTCGGCCAGGATCTCGTCCATCGGACGGTTGAGGTCGATCCTGACGACGTCCCCCTCCGACTCGAGGTGCTCGTCCGTCGTCTCCGGCAGGAACCGCGCCGGGTCGGTCTCGAGCTGCTCCAGGAAGACGCCCTCGGCGGTGATCTTCGCGACGGCCTGCCGGTCGGCGGAGCAGGACACGGCGATGGCGACCGGGCAGGACGCGCCGTGCCGGGGCAGCCGCACCACACGCACGTCGTGGCAGAAGTACTTGCCGCCGAACTGCGCGCCGATGCCGATCTTCTGGGTCAGCTCGAAGACCTTCTCCTCCAGCTCCTTGTCCCGGAAGCCGTGCCCGAGCGCAGAACCCTCGGCCGGGATCTCGTCCAGGTAGTGCGCGGAGGCGTACTTGGCGGTCTTCAGCGCGTACTCGGCCGACGTGCCGCCGACCACGATCGCCAGGTGGTACGGCGGGCAGGCGGCCGTGCCCAGCGAACGGATCTTCTCCTCCAGGAACTTCATCATGGAGGTCTCGTTCAGGACGGCCTTGGTCTCCTGGTACAGGAACGACTTGTTGGCCGAGCCGCCGCCCTTGGCCATGAAGAGGAACTTGTAGGCGCCGCCGTCGGTCGCGTACAGCTCGATCTGGGCGGGGAGGTTGGAGCCGGTGTTCTTCTCCTCCCACATGGTCAGCGGGGCCATCTGCGAGTAGCGCAGGTTCAGGTTCTGGTAGGCGTCGTAGATGCCCCGGCTCAGGGCCTCCTCGTCGCCGCCCGCGGTGAGCACGTTCTGGCCGCGCTTGCCCATGACGATCGCCGTGCCGGTGTCCTGGCACATCGGCAGCACGCCCGCCGCCGCGATGTTCGCGTTCTTCAGCAGGTCGAGGGCGACGAACTTGTCGTTGCCGGACGCCTCGGGGTCGTCGATGATGCGGCGCAGCTGCGCCAGGTGGGCCGGGCGCAGGTAGTGCTGGATGTCGTGGATGGCCTCTTCGGCCAGCTTGCGCAGCGCCTCCGGCTCCACCTTGAGGAACGTCCGCCCGTCGGCCTCGAAGGTGGAGACGCCCTCGGCGGTCACCAGCCGGTACGGAGTGGTGTCCTCGCCCTGGGGGAGCAGATCGGTGTACGCGAACTCAGGCATCTCGCCCATTCCTCACTAGACATCACGCGCGGCTGGACTTCGCTGGATCTCCGGCGGAGCTCCCAGCAACGACGGCTGGCCTCCATTGGCAGCGCCCACCAGCGTAAAACCTGCCCGCGGCGGCGAGCTTGTGAGGTAAGGCTCAGTTGGCCGGCCGCCCCGGTCCACGACGTCGTCGTCCACAGGGGCTGGTCGCGATCTATCGCGTTTCGGTACGCTACGGCCGTGGACCTTCACAAGCACGCCCCCGCCGCCCCGCGCACCTCCGAGCTGCGCGCCTCGGACGCCGACCGCGACCGCGTGGCCGACATGCTGCGCGAAGCCCTCGCCGAGGGGCGGCTCACCGCCGACGAGCACGCCGAGCGCGTCGAGGGCGTGCTGGCCGCCAAGACCGTCGGCGAGCTGGACGTCTTCGTACGGGACCTGCCGGCCGCCCATCGCGGCGGCACCCCGGCCCCGGCCCCGCACGCCCCCACCGCCGGCGCCATCCCGGCGGAGCCCGACGAGAACGTGGTGGCGGTCCTCAGCAGCGCCGTCCGCAAGGGCCGCTGGCGGGCCAACCGCCGCATCCACGCCTACGCGGTCTTCGGCAGCGTAGAGATAGACCTCAGCGAGGCGGTCTTCGAGTACCAGCAGGTCGTCATCAAGGCGTTCTCCGTCTTCGGCAGCGTCGACGTCCGTGTCCCGGAGAACGTCTCGGTGCGCGGCGCGGGAGGCAGCGTCCTCGGCAGCTTCGAGGTCCGCACCTGCGACTCCGACGAGGCCGAGGCGCCCGTGATCTACGTGGACGGCTGGGCCGTGCTCGGCAGCGTCGACGTGCGTCCCAAGCGCGGGAAGTTCGTCGCGGACATCCTCGACCGGGTGCAGCGCCGGGTCGAGAAGGGCATGCGCAAGCACCTGTAGCGCGGCCCCGGCGGCGGTTGAGGACTCAGTGCATAGGCGCGCGTACAACGGGTAAGCCTTGACGCATCGTCTCTCGCTAGCGAAGCCGTCGTCAGGAGTAGACCCGTGCTGCAACCGCCGCATTCGTCCCTGCAGGTAGCTGCCGTTCCGGCCCAGCGGGGGCCCGTGCGGGACAGGGACCAAGACGCTCCCTGGCACACCGAGGCGGTGTGCCGGCGCGACGAGGCCGGACTGTTCTTCGCCCCCTCCAAGGAACCGACCGCCGCCCGGCTCTCCCGCGAAGAGGCCGCCAAGCGCGTCTGCGCGCGCTGCCCGGTCATGGTCGAGTGCCGCGAGCACGCCCTCCTGCAACCCGAGCCCTACGGCGTCTGGGGCGGCCTCACCGCCGCCGAACGCCGCGTGGTCCTCGCGCGGCGCCGCCGCCGGGAGATGGAGCTCAAGAAGCCCGCCCGCACGACGGGCCGCATAGCCGCGGCAGGTTAGGTCCCGGGCAAGCGGAAGGGCACCCTCTCCGCACAGAGGGTGCCCCTTTCGGCGTCACGACCTGTCTACGGCACTTCCCGACGCCGGGCACCGCAGCCGGCCAAGGGGCGCGGGGAACCGCGCGACGGCGAGCCACGACGTATGCCGCACCCGCCTCCCGGCGGAGGCACCCCGACTCAGTGGGCGCCCCGCACGTTCGGCGGAGTCACTTCGCCCGGTCGAAGTCGATCGCGCTGTACGCCCGCAGTTTGCTCAGCCGGTGCTCGGAGTCGATCCTGCGCACCGTCCCCGACTTGGACCGCATCACGATCGAGTCGGTCGTCGCCGTCTCCGAGCGGTACCGCACCCCGCGCAGCAGCTCGCCGTCGGTGATGCCGGTGGCGACGAAGAAGACGTTGTCCCCGGAGACCAGGTCGTCGGTGGTGAGCACGCGGTCCAGGTCGTGCCCCGCGGCCACGGCACGCTGCCGCTCCTCGTCGTCCTTGGGCCACAGCTTGCCCTGGATCGTGCCGCCCAGGCACTTCACGGCACAGGCCGAGATGATGCCCTCCGGCGTGCCGCCGATGCCCAGCAGCAGGTCGATGCCGGTGCCCTCGCGCAGGGCCAGGATGGAGCCGGCCACGTCGCCGTCGGAGATCAGCTTGATCCGGGCGCCGGTCTCCCGGACCTCCTTGATCAGGCCCTGGTGCCGGGGCCGGTCGAGGATGACGACGGTGACGTCCTCGGGCGTGCGGCGCTTCGCCTTGGCGATCCGGCGGATGTTCACCGCCACGGGCGCGTTGATGTCGACGAAGTCGGCGGCCTCCGGGCCGGTGACCAGCTTGTCCATGTAGAAGACCGCGGACGGGTCGAACATGGAGCCGCGCTCGGCGGCGGCCAGTACCGCGATCGCGTTGGTCATGCCGTTGGCGGTCAGCGTGGTGCCGTCGATGGGATCGACCGCGATGTCGACCTCGGCCCCGGTGCCGTCGCCGACCCGCTCCCCGTTGAAGAGCATCGGGGCCTCGTCCTTCTCGCCCTCGCCGATGACGACGACGCCGTTCATCGAGACGGTGTGGACGAGGGTGCGCATCGCGCGCACCGCGGCACCGTCGGCGCCGTTCTTGTCACCGCGTCCGACCCAGCGGCCGGCGGCCATTGCCGCGGCCTCGGTGACCCGGACCAGCTCCATGGCGAGGTTGCGGTCGGGGGCCTCCGAGGGGACGTCCAGCTCGGACGGGAGATGATGCTCGGTCATCGGAACGCACCTTTCTGATACGACGACGGCCGGATGAGGGTTTGGCCACGACTCTATCGTCAGTCCGACTAAATGAGCAGGGGACCCCACGTATGAGCACATGGGGGACCTGCGACGATAGGACGCGTGGCAGGTACGAACGGCAAGCAGAAGACGGCCCGGGACATGGTCCTCTCCCTGGGGGTCATCGTTCTCGCGGGACTGGTCATGTGGCTCTTCATCCCGCACGACGACGACGGCGGGCCCGACATCAAGCGGGTGGACTACACGGTCGAGCTGACCACCGCGCGCCGCGCCGCGCCGTACCCGGTGGCGGCGCCCGAGGGGCTGGCCCAGGAGTGGAAGCCGACCTCCGTGCGCTACCGCGGCGCCGAGGACAACACCTGGCACCTGGGCTACCACGCCCCCGACGGGGAGTACGTGGCGGTCGAGCAGTCGACGGGCAAGCCGTCCGAGTTCATCGAGCAGGCCAGCCAGGGCGGGCGCAAGACCGGGACCACCGAGGAGATCGGCGGCCGGACGTGGACCCGTTACACGGGCGGGCGCTACGAGGCGCTGGTGCTGCAGGACACCGACGGCGTGAAGGGCGCGACGACGGTCGTGGCAGGCACGGGGTCGTTCGAGCAGCTCGGCCAGATGGCCGCGGCGCTGAAGCTGGCCTGACCCGGCCGGCCGCGCGGCACCCGTACGCTGCCGGCCGAGCGGCCGCGCACACGACGAAGCCCCCGGCGCACCGGGGGCTTCGTGACGTTCGCCGGTCTCAGACCGTGGTGACGACCTGCTCGTAGTCCAGGCGCGGGGAGCGCGGGAACCAGGCGTCCGGGCCGGGGCGGCCGATGTTGACGACCATCAGCGGGGTGTGGTCGTCGTCCAGGAACTCCTTGCGCACGCCCTCGAAGTCGAGGCCGGTCATCGGCCCGGCGGCCAGGCCGGCGGCGCGGACGCCGACGATGAAGTACGCGGCCTGCAGGGCGGCGTTCAGCGAGGCGGCGCCCTCGCGCACCGGGCGCTCGCTGAAGAAGGCGTCCTTGATCTGCGGGGCGTGCGGCATGAGCTGCGGCAGCTCCTCGTGGAACTCGTTGTCCGCCGACAGGATCGCGACCAGCGGGGCGGTCGCCGTCTTGGGCCGGTTGCCCTCGGCCATGTGCTTGACCAGACGCTCGCGGGCCTCGGCGGAGCGGACCAGCGTGATGCGCAGCGGCGACTGGTTGAAGGCGGTCGGGCCGTACTTGACCAGGTCGTAGATCGCCTGCACCTGCTCGTCGGTCACCGGCTCGTCGGTGAAGGTGTTCGCGGTGCGGGCCTCGCGGAACAGCAGGTCCTGGGCAGTGGGGTCAAGAACGAGAGACATACCTGATCTTTCATGCGGGTGCGTCGGCTTCCTGTGACGTGGGGCAGGAGCCGTTGACGGGGACGACCTTACGGCAAAGAAGTTCAAGCTTCAACCAAAACCGGGGGGCGGTGATCCGCTTCACATGATCACGGCGGGAGTGGTTCGGATCACAGCCGCCCGGCGATCAGTTCCCGGGCGGGCGTCGGTCTCATCTCCTGCGTCAGTCAGTCAGTACACGTCGTCCGAACCCGGGGAGAGCACCGACATGAACAGCAGCACCGTGAAGGGCCCGGCCTCCTACTTTCCGTCCATCGAGAAGAAGTACGGCCGTCCGGTCGCGGAGTGGAAGGACCTGATCCGCTCCTCGCCGCTCACCAAGCACATGGAGCTGGTCACCTGGCTCAAGACGGAGCACGGCCTGGGCCACGGGCACGCCAACGCGCTCGTCGCCCACACCCTGGCCGAGGGCACGGCGAAGGGCTGACCGGGGGCCCGGCGGCGGGGCGGGCCGACGACTCCCGACCCGCGGCGGCCGGGCCCGCGCGGCCTCACATCCGGGACTTCAGCACATCGACCTCGCAGCCGGGCGCGAACGGGTCGAACCCCTGCTCGATCAGCGGGCGCACCGCCAGCAGGCTCCGCAACGACGACCACGCGTGGATCACGTCGAGGTCGACGTCGCTGCCGTAGCCGGCGGCCACGTCGTCGAGGTGTTCCTCGTGGCCGAGCACGAAGGCGGCGAGGTCGTACAAGGGGTCTCCCTGGCCCGCCTCGGACCAGTCGATGATGCCGGTGACCTCGTCGCCGTCGACGAAGACGTGTGCGATCTGCAGGTCGCCGTGGGTGAACGCCGCAGTCCACGGTCGCAGCGCGGCCTCGGCGACCCGGCGGTTGCGGGCGACCAGGCGGGCCGGCAGGACACCGTTCCTCACGAGTGCCTCGCACTCGTCGGCGAGCTCCTGCGCCAACGCGTCGACGCTCCGCCCGGCGCGGCCGGGCCAGGGCGGCAACGGCGCGTCGTGCAGCTTCCTGATGGCGGCACCCGCCGCGGCCCACGCCTCCGGCGACCCGGTCGCCGGTCCCCCGAGGCGCCCCAGGGTCGTGCCCGGGAGCGCGGCGGTCGCGAGCACGGGCGGCTTGCGCCACAGGACCTCCGGGGTCGGAACCGGCGCGAGGGACATCGCCTCGACCTCGACGTCGACGCGCGTTTGATCGGCGTCCACCTTGAGGAACACGTCACCGACGCGCAGGGTCGCGCGCTGGGAATGGGCGACGACGACTTCCACCTCGTCCATGGCCGACCAGTATCCCGGGCCCGGTCGCCCGCGTCGCCGGGTTTGTCACGTGCGACGACGCGGCTCGCCGGGCCCGCCGTCCCGCCGTGTCGCGGTCCCGGGGGCCCCGGGGTTCCGCGGTTCCGAGCACACAGCGCGGGCGCGCGACCCTGACAAGGCCCGGCCCGCCGCTTCCGTCAGGACTCCCGGGAGGACTCGTCCTCGTCCTCGTCCTCGTCCTGCGTGTCCGCCTCCTCGGCCAGCGCCGCGTCCAGGCGGGCCCGGGCGCCGTCCAGCCGTCGGCGGCAGACCTTCGCCAGCTCCTCGCCCCGCTCCCACAGGGCGAGGGACTCCTCCAGCGTCGTGCCGCCGGCCTCCAGCCGCCGGACGACCTCGATCAGCTCGTCCCGCGCCTGCTCGTACCCGAGCGCCTCGGACATCGCCGTCGGCTGCTCCACCTCGCTGGTCATCCACCCACCCTATGCGTCGACTCGTACGGAGAAATCGCCCTCGGACACGCGTGCGCGCAGCGTCTCGCCGGGCTCCACCTCGCCGGGGTCGCGCACCGCGTGGCCGTCGGCCCGCTGCAGTACGGCGTACCCGCGCTTCAGGGTCGCGGCGGGGGAGAGGGCCACCACGCGCGCGTGCGTGTGCGTCAGCTCGGAGTCGGCCCGGTCGAGGTGGTGGCGCAGCGCACGGCGGCCCCGCTCCAGCAGGGCCGTCACCTGCTGGGCCCGCTCCTCGATCATCCGGTGCGGATCCTGTATGGACGGCCGGGCAAGAGCGTGCGCCAGCCCCCGCTCCTCACGGTCGACGAACGCCGCCACGCACCGCCGGGCGCGGTCGCGCAGCAGCCGGACCCGCTCGTACTCCTCGCCGACGTCCGGCACCACCTTCTTGGCGGCGTCGGTCGGCGTGGAGGCGCGCAGGTCGGCGACCAGGTCGAGCAGGGGGCTGTCCGGTTCGTGCCCGATCGCCGAGACGACCGGCGTACGGCAGGCGGCGACCGCCCGCACCAGTTGCTCGTCGGAGAACGGCAGCAGGTCCTCCACGCTGCCGCCGCCGCGCGCGACGACGATCACGTCCACGTCGTCCAGCGCGTCCAGCTCCTTCACCGCCTGCACCACCTGCGGCACCGCGTGCACGCCCTGCACCGGCACGTTGCGCACCTCGAAGCGGACGGCGGGCCAGCGGTGCCGGGCGTTCTCCAGGACGTCCCGCTCGGCCGCCGACGCCCGCCCGCACACCAGGCCGATCAACTGCGGCAGGAACGGCAGCGGCTTCTTGCGCCCGGCCGCGAACAGCCCCTCGCGCGCGAGTGCCTTCTTCAACTGCTCCAGGCGGGCCAGCAGCTCCCCGACGCCCACCGGCTTGATCTCGGCGGCCCGCAGCGACAACTGCCCGCGCGGTGCGTACCACTCCGGCTTGGCGTGCACCACCACCCGCGCACCCTCGCCCACCACGTCCGCCACGGCGTCGAACACCTGCCGGTAGCAGGTCACGCTCACGGAGATGTCGTACGACGGGTCGCGCAGCGTCAGGAACACCACACCGGCGCCCGGCCGCCGCGAGAGCTGGGTGATCTGCCCCTCGACCCACACCGCGCCGAGCCGGTCGATCCAGCCCCCGATCAGCCGGGACACCTCGCCCACGGGCAGCGGGCTTTCGGGAGTCGAGTTGACAGCCATGCGCCCGAGCGTAACGGCCGGGTCCGACAATCAGCCCCGCCCGTACCAGGAGGCCCCGCACGCGCGGCCTGCGCGCGCCCGTCGCCCCGCACGTCCTCGGCCGCGCAGTGTCCCCTCCCCGCTGTGCGTCGCAGGGCGGCGTTCTCCTGGCAGGCTGCGTTGCCCAGCCGCCCCTCAGCCCCGCCAGGGTCGCCCCTCGGCCCCTCGGCCGGCCGACGCCACGGCCCGGGATCTCGCAGAGGGCGGGCCCGCTCCCGTCCTCGGGCCGCGGTGCCTGCGCTCCCGCGCGGTGCGCGTGTTCCCGCGCGGTGCGCGCCCCCGGTCACCGCCGAGCAGCGTTCCCGCGCGGTGTCCGCGTTCCCGCGCGGTGTCCCGGCGTTACACCCCCGTCGGCTCCGCGTCCCCGCGGCGACCACGCCACTGAACAGCCAGCACCACCAGCCCCACCGCCAGCCAGATCGCCCCGACCACCTGGGCGGCCGCCGACGCCTCCACGATGACCGCGACCGTGATCGCCGCGCCCAGCACCGGCACCAGCAGGTGCCGCCACCAGCTCACCGCGCCCCCACCGCGCCGGACCACGAACCAACCCACGACGCTCGCGTGCAGCAGCGTGAAGGCGGTCAGCGCGCCGACGTCGACCACGGAGACCAGGTGGTCGAGACCGTCGCTGCGGCGGGCCGCCCACACCGCCGCCGCCATCGTGATCACGGCCGACACCAGCAGCGCCACGCGCGGCACCCCGGAGTCCGTCCGCGACAGCACCCCCGGCAGCCGCCGGTCGCGGCCCATCGCGAACAGCAGCCGCCCGGCCGCCGCCTGCCCGGCCAGCGCCGCGAACGCCGCGCCGATCGCCTTGCTCACCGCCACCAGGTCGTGCAGCCACGTGCCCACCGACGTGTCCACGGCGTCGTAGAACGCGGCCCCCTGCCGCTCCGGCTCCGCCGCCAGCGTCGCCGACGACACCGGCTCGATCAGCGCCACCAGGTACGTCTGCGCCACGAACAGCACACCGGCCAGCGCCAGACAGAACAGCAGCGCCCGCGCGACCTTCGCCGAACCGCCCGTGACCTCCTCCGCGAACGTGGCGATCGCGTCGAAGCCCAGGTACGACAGCACCGCCACCGACACCGCGCCGACCACGGCCGACAACGCGAACGCCCCCTGGCTGCCGTCCCCGGACAGCGGCGACAGCCAGTCGCGCTCGGCCCCGTCCTGCGCCAGCACCACGATCGCCGCGACCAGGAAGACGATCAGTACGACGATTTCCATGGCGAGGACCAGGAAGCCCACCCGCGCGGCCGTCCGCACCCCCCACAGGTTCAGCAGCGTCGTCACGACGACCGCGATCGCCGTCCACACCCATCGCGACACCTCGGGAACCAGCGCCTCCATCGCGATGCCGGAGAAGAGGTACGCCACCGCCGGGATCAGGACGTAGTCCAGCATCGCCATCCATCCGGCGATGAAACCGGCCCCCGTGCCGAGCCCCGCGCGCGCGTAGGCGAACACCGACCCCGCCTGGGGGACCACCCGCACCATCTGCGCGTAGCTGAATGCGGTGAACGCCATCGCGACCGTGGCGATGACGTAGACGAGGGCCACCGCACCGTGCGACTTGGCGTCCAGCGTGCCGAACACGCCGACCGGTGCCATGGGCGCGATGAACAGCAGCCCGTAGACGACCAGGTCCCTGAAGCCCAGACTGCGTTCGAGCTGCTGCTGCGCACCGGCCCCGCGGGCCGTCATACCGTTCTGCGACATCGTTCCTCCGCCGGCGCCTCGGACTCCGTCTCCAGACGTTCCCGCCAGTCTCCCCGGCCACGCCGTACCCACGCGATCTTTGACCCGCCGAACGCGGCCTTACGATGGGTGCCATGACTGCTTCGCCTGGCCGCCGTGTCCTGCTCGCCGCCCCCCGTGGCTACTGCGCGGGTGTGGACCGCGCCGTGATCGCCGTCGAGAAAGCCCTGGAGCAGTACGGGGCTCCGGTGTACGTCCGCCACGAGATCGTCCACAACAAGTACGTCGTGCAGACCCTGGAGAAGAAGGGCGCGATCTTCGTCGAGCAGACGGAGGAGGTCCCCCCGGGGAACATCGTGATGTTCTCCGCGCACGGCGTGGCGCCCGTCGTCCACGAGGAGGCCGAGCGCGGCAGGCTCGCCACCATCGACGCCACCTGCCCCCTCGTCACCAAGGTCCACAAGGAAGCCGTCCGCTTCGCCAACGACGACTACGACATCCTGCTGATCGGCCACGAGGGCCACGAAGAGGTCATCGGCACCTCCGGCGAGGCGCCCGACCACATCCAGCTCGTCGACGGCCCGGACGACGTGGCCAAGGTGGAGGTCCGCGACCCGTCGAAGGTCGTCTGGCTCTCCCAGACCACCCTGTCCGTCGACGAGACCATGGAGACCGTCGACGCGCTCAAGGACAAGTTCCCGCAGCTCGTCTCCCCGCCGAGCGACGACATCTGCTACGCCACGCAGAACCGCCAGCTCGCGGTCAAGCAGATGGGCGCCGAGGCCGAGCTGGTGATCGTCGTCGGCTCCCGCAACTCCTCCAACTCCAAGCGCCTCGTCGAGGTCGCCAAGCAGGCCGGCTCCCGCGAGGCGTACCTGGTGGACTTCGCCGACGAGATCGACGAGTCCTGGCTGGAGGGCGTCACCACGGTCGGCGTCACCTCCGGCGCCTCGGTCCCCGACGTCCTGGTCGAGCAGGTCCTGGAGTGGCTCTCGCGGCGCGGCTTCGAGGACGTGGAGATCGTCAAGGCCGCCGAGGAGTCGATCACCTTCTCCCTGCCCAAGGAGCTGCGCCGCGACCTGCGCGAGGAGGCGGCGTCCCTGGTGGCGGAGCGGGGCGGTTCCGGTACGGCGGGGGCCTGACCGGCCGGACCACCGCCTGGGTGACTGTCAGTCGTCCGTCGTAACGTAGGGCCATGCAGATCTTCGGCGTGGACATCGGCGGATCCGGGATCAAGGGCGCCCCTGTGGACCTCGACAGGGGCGACCTGGCCCAGGAGCGCTGCAAGGTGCTGACCCCGCACCCGGCGACCCCGGACGGAGTGGCCGACGGTGTCCGGCAGGTCGTCGAGCACTTCGGCTGGGCCGGGCGGGTCGGCCTCACCTTCCCGGGCGTCGTGACCGGCGGCGCCACGGTGCGCACCGCGGCCAACGTCGACAAGAGCTGGGTCGACACCGACGCCCGCGCCCTGTTCAGCGAGCGGCTGGGCGGGCTGGACGTGACGGTGGTCAACGACGCGGACGCGGCGGGCGTCGCCGAGATGCACTTCGGGGCCGGCCGCGGCCGCAAGGGCACGGTCGTCCTGCTGACCTTCGGCACCGGCATCGGCAGCGCCGTCTTCACCGACGGGGTCCTGGTCCCCAACACCGAGCTGGGCCACCTGGAGCTGGACGGGCACGACGCGGAGAAGCGCGCCTCCAGCAAGGTCAAGGACGACCACGACATGTCGTGGGAGCACTGGGCCCGCCGCGTCCAGAAGTACCTCGCACACGTCGAGATGCTCTTCTCGCCCGAGCTGTTCGTCATCGGCGGCGGGGTCAGCCGCAAGGCCCACAAGTTCCTGCCCCGCATCGAGGGCATCCAGGCGGAGATCGTCCCCGCTCAGCTCCAGAACAACGCCGGGATCGTGGGCGCGGCGATGCACGCGGCGGGCTGAGCGGCGCGGGTGCGCGTGCGGTTGCGGTCGGAGGGGCCGGTCACGGTCGGGCAGGGGGCCGGTTCCGGGCCGCCGCCCGTCGCCGCACCAGCCGGATCCGCCGGACGATCACGACCGTCCCGGCGATCAGCGTCCCGCCGTACAGCCATCCCGCCCCGGTGGCCAGCGCGGTCACCAGCCCCATCAGCCGCCCGCTCGGACCGTCCCCGCTCTCGGCCACGGCCACCAGCCCCACGGCGTAGGCGATCGGCACCACCACGGGCGCGGTCAGCAGGTCGCCCCGGCGCACCCAGAGCGCGGTGAGCAGGCTCACGGGCACGAAGAGCACGCCGTACACGGTCAGGGACGCGCCGAACAGCAGCTCGTCGAGGAACCCCAGCAGGGTCATCACGGCCGCGCAGAACAGGCCGCCGCCCAGCCCGGTCAGCCGGGGGTTGGGCAGCCCGCGCAGGGCGCGCACCACCCGGGCCACCGGTGAACCCGGCGGCCCGGGAGCCGGCCGGACCGGTGCCGGTCGCTGCCGCACCGGCCGCCCGACCCGCCCCGCCGGCGGCCGTGCGGTGGCGGCGCCGCCACGCCCCTGGGCGGGCAGCGGCGCCCGGTTCCGTTGCGGTCCGTACTGCGCAGGTCGCGTGCTGTATTGCTCCACTGGACCAACTTAGGTCGGTTTATGTGCCGAATAGCCCGACAGACACGCCGTCGGGCGCGCCTTGGCCAAGCGTTCGACTCCGCGGGGGCCGGCCGCGGCTCACCCCGTAGACTGGTGGATCGGCCCTGCCCGGCCGCCCCATCCCATCCACCGCTCCGCATCTCACGTACGGGAAGTCGCAACGTGTCGCTCACGATCGGAATCGTCGGTCTGCCGAATGTCGGCAAGTCGACCCTGTTCAACGCCCTGACCAAGAACGACGTGCTCGCGGCCAACTACCCGTTCGCCACGATCGAACCCAACGTCGGCGTCGTGGGCGTCCCCGACCCCCGCCTGGCCAGGCTGGCCGAGATCTTCTCCTCCGAGAAGATCCTCCCGGCCACGGTCGACTTCGTCGACATCGCGGGCATCGTGCGCGGCGCGAGCGAGGGCGAGGGGCTGGGCAACAAGTTCCTGGCCAACATCCGCGAGTCCGACGCGATCTGCCAGGTCATCCGTGCCTTCAAGGACGAGAACGTCGTCCACGTCGACGGCAAGGTCTCGCCGAAGGACGACATCGAGACGATCAACACCGAGCTGATCCTCGCCGACCTCCAGACCATCGAGAAGGTCCTCCCGCGCCTCCAGAAGGAGTCGCGCATCAAGAAGGACGTCGCTCCCAAGGTCAAGGCGGTCGAGGAGGCCAAGGAGATCCTGGAGAAGGGCGACACCCTCTTCTCCCGGGGCATCCTCCAGGGCACCGAGCGCGCGGAGCTCCTGCACGACCTCCACCTCCTCACGACGAAGCCCTTCCTCTACGTCTTCAACGTCGACGAGGACGAACTGACCGACGACGACTTCAAGAACGAGCAGCGCGCCCTGGTCGCCCCCGCCGAGGCGATCTTCCTCAACGCCAAGCTGGAGGCCGACCTCGCCGAGCTGGACGAGGACGAGGCCCTCGAACTCCTCCAGTCCGTCGGCCAGGACGAACCCGGCCTCGCCACCCTCGCCCACGTCGGCTTCCGCACCCTGGGCCTGCAGACCTACCTGACGGCAGGCCCCAAGGAATCCCGCGCCTGGACCATCAAAAAGGGCGCCACCGCCCCCGAGGCCGCCGGTGTCATCCACACCGACTTCCAGAAGGGCTTCATCAAGGCCGAGGTCATCTCCTTCGACGACCTGGTCACCACGGGCTCGGTCGCCGAGGCCCGCGCGAAGGGCAAGGCGCGCATGGAGGGCAAGGACTACGTGATGCAGGACGGGGATGTGGTGGAGTTCCGCTTCAACGTCTGACACGTCCGGCGAACGGCCGTCTGACCCGCGGCGGAGCGGGTTGGGCGGCCTTTGCGGTCCGCTGTTCGGCGGCATGGCCGCGTTGGTGTGGTTGAGGCGCTCGGAGACCGTCTTCACGGATTCGCCGTGCTTGATCAGCAGGCTGGCGTGGTGGTGCCGGAGGGCGTGGGGTCCGGTGCCCTTCGGTATGCCGGCCTTCGCGCAGGCGGGCCGCCAGGACGACCCGTCCATGAAGTGCGTGCAGACCACGGGTCCGCTTTGCGGCGCCGTGAGGATCCGGCCCTCGGGCCCCTCGGCGGGGAAGTCCCGCAGGCGGGCCTTCGTCGCATCCACCGCCGTGCGGGGGGAGCGGGACCGTACGAGGTGCCTTTGCTGCGGGAGGGCGCGGAGGTTCCACTGCGTGAGCTCGCAGTGAGGGGGCTGTCCCGCGTCGCCGATCCGGCAGAAGTGCGGGTCAGGAGGAGGGCGACTCTTCGGGCCGGATCCCTGGTCCCTCCCGTGCCGGGATGCCGGTGAGGAAGAGTGGCCCACAGGCGACCGGGGGCCTGAACCGGGCTCGTCGCCGCGGCGATCACAACGGGCGTTTCAGCTCCGCGCAGGCGGCTACCACCTCTGCGCGGTGCCGGGACTCCGTGCCGGACACGGCCGCTTCGATACGCCGGGTGTACTGCCGCTCACGCTCTCGTTCCCGGCGCTCCTCGGTCCGGTGGCGCACCCACCACCGTGCCGTTCCGCCGAGCACCACGAGGACCATGAGCAGCCACCCGTGCCCACCCGCCGAGGCCGCAGCCGCGTTCACCGCACCGACCATGGGGACCGTTCTCCTTCTGCCGTCGAGTCGATTTCCGGTGGTTGAACCGGTGGCGCCAACTCTCCGCGGCGGCCCGAGTTTCCGTCTAGCGTGAGGAAACAGAGGGGAAACCGACCACTGGGTGAGGGGGAGGACATGGGGGGCGGAAGGCCCGTCACGACGGGTGGCGAAGCGCAGCCCGAACTTGGCGAACTGGCCGAGCGGTTCCGTGCGGCCCTGCGAGCCGCGGGGTACGAGAGCCCCCATGCCTTCCTCACCGCGCGCGGTTCGGACCATCGGGTGCCTCACAAGAACACGGTCTACGAGATCATCGGTGCTCGGCGGCTCCATGAGCTGTCCACCACCGAGCAGTTCGGCGAGGTTCTGGGACTGCCACGGCAGGCGGTCGCCGACGTCTGGGGCAGGGCGCGGTTCGCGCTGGAGCGCCGGAAGCTGGCCGCCCGGCGGAACGAGCCCGGTCCTGTTCCCGCTGCCTGGTCCGGAATTCCGCTGCCCGATGCCTGGCTGGAAGACCTGCTCGGCAGTCAGGCGGAGGCCGCCGAGCAGTTCCCGTACGACCTGCTGGGCGTGCGCAAGCCCCCGTTGTCCCACATCCACATCGAGCAGGACCTGCAGCCGCTCTCCGAGAACGCCGCACGGCACGCGCCGCGCACCACGGGCCCCGCACCGACCCTGGCCGCCGCCTTGTCCGCCCACGACCACCTGTTCGTCACCGGTGGTCCGGGCGCGGGCAAGACCACTCTCGGCCGCCATCTGGTCCGGCAGCTCGCCCGCTACTGGCTGCGCGACGAGAGGGCGGAGAAGCCCTGGTGTCAGGAGGCGGTGGTCCCACTACGGGTCACGGCGACCGACCTGCGGACCCGCCGTGCCTTCCACCAACAGCTCAGTGACGCCGCCGACCGCACCGGAACGCTGCGCAGCGCCGTTCCGTCCGATCGATTCGCCGCAAGGCCGCACGGGGCGCGCTGGCTGGTGATCGTCGATGGCCTTGACGAGGTCGCTTCCCCGGACGACCGGCAGTTGATCCTCCAGAACCTCGCCCGGGAGATCCGGCCGCACGGTGTCTTCCGGCTGCTGATCACTTCCCGGCCGCTCCCCCAGGACGAGCTGACGCCCCTGCGGGACCTGCCGTCCATGGGCTTCTACACACTCGCCGGTTTCGACTCCGAACAGCAGTTGGCCTTCGCCCGGCGCTGGTTCGCCGCCCAAGGAGCCGACGACCCGGTCGCCGAAGCCCGGGCTTTCCTGGAGGAGGTCGGGCACGCCGGTCTCGGTGAGGTGCTGCAGGTGCCGTTGCTGACGACCATCGCCGCCGCGCACCGCAGCCGGAATCCCGGCGCGGCGTTGCCACGCGGACGGGTCGCACTGTACGAGCAGTTCCTCGCCGATGTCGCCACCGCCCGGGAGAGCGCGGACGCGGTGGACAAGGGGTTCCGGGCCCGTTGGGAGCGACGTGGCCAGGGACGGTTGGCCGAGTGGCTGCTGGCCCACCGCGATCACCTGGTGGCTCATCTGGCGGAGGTCCGCATCGCGAGCGCCTCCGCTTCTCTGCTGGACGCCGCCGTGCGGTGGCTGGACACGGAGTTGCCCGGGGACCTGGCCTGGCCGGCCGGGGCCCGCGAGGAACTGGGGCAGTTCCTCGGGCAGAGCGGGGCGCTCGTGCACGACCACGGTGAGCTGTCGTTCCTGCATCTGTCCTTCGCCGAGTTCCTCGCCGCGAGGGAGGATGCCGCCCGCATCCCGGCGGATTTCCCGGACCTCGACGACTGGGCCGATGACATCCGCAGCCCGTCCTCCCGGAACCGGGTGCTGTTCACCTTCGCCATGTGGGCCCGGCGCCCGGGGCACGACGTGACCCTGCTCGTACGGCATCTGCTGGCTGGTGACCTCGACCACCGGATCATGGCGCTGCGGCTGATCACCTCCGGCGTACGGCTGGGGGAGGCGCTGGAGGAGGCGGTCATCGAGCGGGTGGCCGACCTCGGGCGCGATTCCGACGACCTGGGCCGGTACCACGGCCGTGGCCGGCAGGTGCTTCGCGAGCTGTCCCAGCTACGGGGCAACCATCGCCTTGCGGCCAACCTGCGAAGGATCGCGGAGACCGACGGACTCCAAGTCTCCTTGCGCGTCGGCGCGGCCGCGGCGTACGCGGAGGTTGCCTCGCTTCCCCAGGGAGTCGCGCTGCTCCAGGACCTCGCACGGCGGCTCCCGGAGGAAGGCGCCCTGGACTGCTGCCGGGAGCTGGCCTCGCTCGATCCCGAGGGTACGGAGTTCCGGGCCGGGCTGCTGTCGGACGTACTCGCTTCGCCGACGACTTCCACCTGGCAACGCCTGACGGCCGCGGAGGAACTCGCCGCGCTGGGGTGTACCGAGGGGCTGGCAGGGTTCGCGTGCTCCATCCTGGCCGGCGATGAGGAGAACGGCGAAGCCCTGAGGCGAGCCGGTCAGTTCCTGTACCGCCTGGAGGGGCCGTCGGCCGCACCGCGCGTCAAGGCGGCGGTGGCAGGCCGCTCCCGCACGCTGGAGTGGGCCAAGGCCGCCCTGGCGCAGGTGCTCCTGCTCTTCGGGCTGGTCGAGGAGGCGCTCCCGCTCCTGGCGTACACCATCCAGAACAGCACGGACAGCGACTCCATCGACGACGTGGTGCGCAGTTGGCTCGACCAGGAGGGCGCGAAGGCCGCCGACGGCTTGGTCGAGTTGCTGCGTGGATACCGGGCCTGGAACTCGGACGAACGCCCGAGCATCGCCATCGACCTGGCCGCGGCAGGGTACCCGCGCCAGGCGGCGGAAGTGGTCCGGCTCAGCTTCGGTGATCCGGACCCCGACCTTCGGCACAACCTCGGGCTGGAGGCCATGGCGCTCATCCGGGCCCTCGGCCCGTCGGCTGCCGAGGAAGTCCTCGGCTGGCTGGACCGGCGCCGGGCGGACGCCGACTCCTACGCCATCGCGCTGCGGGACCTGGCAGAGGCCGGCGCCGACGCGGGCGGCCTGCTGCCGCTGGCGCGACGTTTGCTCCGCCACCCGGGCAGTGGACACGAGGGCTTTGTCTCGGCCGCCCGTGTCCTGTTCCGGCTCGCCGCGGAGGACGCCTGCGCAGAGGTGCTCGCCGCCCTGCGCGACCGCCCGTACGGCGGACCTGCTCTGCGGGCCGCGCTCCTTCCCCTGCTCGCCGAGCACGGTGAGGCGTCGGCCGTACGGGTGCTGGGCCAGGAGCTCCTGGCGGATCCCGGTCTGGTCGGCCGCGAACTGGAGGCCGTGGTCAAGGCATGGCTGGCGGTGGAAGGCCGGGAGGCGGCGTCCGACATCGTGGGCCGCATCCAAGCCGCGGTGCGCCTGACGGCCGAGCAGCACGTTTCCCTCGCACGGCTGTTGACTGCCAAAGGGCTCCCGGAGGCGGCAACCACCCTGTGGTGCCGGGTGGCAACAAACCCTGAGGCCGGTGTCGAGACCCGCTGGCGGGCCGCCCAGGAGCTGCTCGCTTCCGGCGGTGGCGCGCAAGCCGAACTGGGGCTGCGCACCGCGCTGACGGTTGCGCGCGACGCGGACGAGGCTCTGCTGCTGCGTCGCCTGTTGGCCTGGGTACGACCGCCTGGGGACCAGGCAAGGCAGGACGCCGCTGGGTGGTTGGGTGTGCCTGCGCGTGGCTGAGCGGTCTCCGCCACCCGACCTCGGGCTTCTTCGCCCTCGCCCTCGCCCTGGAGCCCGTCCCAGGACTTCAGCAGGACGACGATCCCACCGGCACCACCACCGGTGCCCTCAGGCGCACCGGCACCGGACTGTGCGACGGGAACCTCGTCGTCGCCGGCAAGGCCGTTCCCGTCGTCCGTCGCGGAGAAGGGGTACGTCGACCTGGCCCGGTGTTCACCACCCCAGGTCCAGCGCGTCGCCGGGAGACAGGCCGGTGACCGTCTCGACGAGACGGACGTTCGGCCGCGGGGCGTCGGACGCCGGGCGGGCGGCGTACACGGCGTCCCAGAACGTGACCGCGTCGCTGTCGCTCAGCGGAACTCCTTCCGCCGGGCTCGGCCGGGTCGGCCGGCCGTGAGCCTGGGATGCCGTCAGGGTTGGCAGCCGCCGCCCGAACCGGCACGGAATCTTGCCGTTGTGGCAAGGTGGCCCGATGGACGCCGCAACGGACGACGTACTCGACGCCGTGGGCCCGCGGCTGCGCACGCTGCGCCGGGAGCGCGGCATCACCCTCGCCCACCTCTCGGCCGCGACCGGCGTGTCGGAGAGCACCCTGTCCCGGCTGGAGAGCGGACGGCGCAGGGCGACGCTGGAACTGCTGCTGCCGCTCGCCCGGATCTACGGCGTCCCCCTGGACGACCTCGTCGGCGCCCCGCGCACCGGCGACCCCCGCATCCACCTGAAGCCGGTCAAGCGGTTCGGGATGGTCTTCGTACCGCTCTCCCGGCGGCCGGGCGGCACCCAGGCGTTCAAGATGATCATCCCCAGCCGTCCCGCGCCCCTCGAACCGTCCCCGCAGACCCACGAGGGCTCCGAGTGGCTGTACGTGCTCGGCGGACGGCTGCGGCTGCTGGTCGGCGAGCGCGACCTGACGCTGTCGCCCGGTGAGGCGGCCGAGTTCGACACGTCCCTGCCGCACTGGCTGGGCAGCGCCGACGGCGGCGCGGTGGAACTGCTCGTCCTGTTCGGACTGCAAGGAGTGCGGGCCCATGTGCACAGCGGCTGAGGGCCGTTCGGCGGGGCCGGGAGGGGACACGGTGCGCGATGGGACGCGCTGAGCGGGAGGCGGTCGTCCGCGGCAAGCGGCTCCAGGAGGCGGCGCGTGCCCTGACCGGTGACCACGAGCGGGCCGTCGGGGCCGTGAGCGCGGCCCTCAAGCCGCTGCACGACGCCGCGGCCCGGGAAGCCCTCGACGCCATCCCCGTGACGCGGCTGCTGGAGGCCGGCGGGGGGCGGCTGCGCCTGGAGGCCGTCGAGCGCGCCGGCTTCGGCACGGTCACCGCCGTACTCGACGCCGGGCCCTACCGCCTGCGGCAGATACCGGGGGTCGGGCAGCGCACCGTCGACCAGATCCTGGCCGCCGCACGGCAGTTGGCCGAGGCGGCCGGTGAGGCGGTCGCCGTCCACCTGGACGTGGACCGCCCCGAGCCCGGCACGACCGCGCTGGTCGCGGCCCTCCACGTCCTGGTGCAGGCGGGCCCGGAGGCGCGGCGCGCGGTCGACGAGGCCACCGCGCTGGCGGGCCGGCTCGAACCGCTGCTGACCGACGCCCGTCCGGCCGCCCGGCCCGGCGGACTGCTGCTGGCCGGACGGGCGCGCAGGGCCCGGGCGAGGGAGGCGGTCGCGGCGATCGGGGCCCTCGTGGAGGAGGCGGAGCGGGCCGGTGCCCCCGAGCGGTTCGCCCAGGCGTCGGTGGACCTGCTGCGCGGGCCGGCCGGCGACCTCGCGGCCTGGACCGACTTCGAGGTGCGCTCCGCCGAGTACTACGCGCTGCTCGGCGAGATCGTCACCCGTGCCCCCGACACCGCCGCCGCCCAGGGCTTCCTGCCCGACGACATCGCCGAGGGAGTGCGCGACCAGCATCTGGACGACACCCACCGCCGGGTGTCGCTGCGCGGGTACCAGGCGTTCGGGGCACGGTTCGCCCTCGCGCGGCGCCGGGTGATCCTGGGCGACGAGATGGGCCTCGGCAAGACCGTCCAGGCCATCGCGGCCCTGGCCCACCTGGCCGCGGGCGGCCGCACCCACTTCCTCGTGGTGTGCCCGGCGAGCGTCCTGGTCAACTGGACGCGCGAGGTCGCGTCCCGCAGCACGCTGCGGGTCCTCCCGCTGCACGGTCCTGACCGTCACGACGCCTTCGCCGACTGGCGGGAGCGGGGCGGGGTCGCGGTGACCACCTTCGACCTGCTGCGCCGGCTCCCGGCGCCGGAGACGGAGACGGACGGACTCGGGATGCTGGTGGTCGACGAGGCGCACGCCGTCAAGAACCCGCAGACCCTGCGGGCGCACGCGGTCGGCCGGTGGGCCGCCCGGTGCGAGCACGTCCTGTTCATGACGGGTACGCCGATGGAGAACCGGGTCGCCGAGTTCCGCAACCTGGTCCGGATGCTCGACCCCGAGGTGGCGGACCGGCTGGAGGACGGCACCGGGCCGGTCGACTCGGCGGCCTTCCGCCAGGCGGTCGCCCCGGTCTACCTGCGCCGCAACCAGAAGGACGTCCTGGCCGAACTGCCCAGCCTCCAGCACACGGACGAGTGGGAGGAGCCGAGCGCCGAGGACGAGCGGGCCTACCGCGCGGCCGTGGCCGACGGCAACTTCATGGCCATGCGCAGGGCCGCGTACGCGCGTCCGGAGGCGTCCGCCAAGCTCGGCCGCCTGTGCGAGATCGTGCGGGAGGCCGGGGAGAACGGGCTCAAGGTCGTCGTCTTCACCGCCTTCCGGGACGTGCTGAGCACGGTCCACGACGCCCTGCGCACCGAGGACCCCGGCCCCCGGGCGCCGTACGGCCCGGTGTTCGGGCCCCTGTCCGGCAGCGTGCCGCCCGCGCGGCGCCAGCAGGTCGCCGACGGCTTCACGGCCGTGTCCGGACCGGCGGTGCTGCTCGCGCAGATCCAGGTGGCGGGGATCGGCCTCAACCTCCAGGCGGCCTCCGTGGTGGTCCTGTGCGAGCCCCAGACCAAGCCGACCGCCGAGCACCAGGCCGTCGCCCGGGCCCACCGCATGGGCCAGGTCCGGCCGGTCCGGGTGCACCGGCTGCTGACCACCGGCGGGGTCGACGAGCGGCTGGTGCGGATGCTGCACGGCAAGGCCCGGCTCTTCGACGCCTACGCCCGGCGCAGCGCGGTGGCCGAGGCGACGCCCGACGCCGTGGACGTCCTGGACCCCGACCTGGCCCGCCAGATCGTCGAGGAGGAGCAGGCCCGGCTCGGCGTGGGCGACGGGCGACCCGCCCAGCCCTCCTGAGGGGCGCCCCGCCCAGCCGTCCTGAGGGGGCGTCACGACCGGCCTGAGGGGAATGCTCGGCCGGCCTGAGGGGGGATGCCCGGCCGGAGGGGGCGCCACGCCCGGTCCGCCTGCCGTTCCGGCCCCCGCTCACCGGCGACCGCCCCTCGACCTCCGCTCCGGGGCGGTGCCCTTCCGCTGCCCTTCCGCCGCTGCTCCCGGCCCCTGCTACTCCCTCGGCGGGAACGCGAACGCCACCAGCGTCCCGTCCACCCGGCTCCGGACGATCAGCCGGTCTCCCTGGACCACCGCCCCCGTCAGGTCGTTGAGCCCGGACGGGGCGCCCGGGAGGGAGGCGTCCACCGTCAGACGGCCGCCCCGGACGGGGTCGCCGCCCTTCAGCGGGAAGGCGTAGAGCTGGTCGCCGGTGTCGTGGTCGGAGGCGACGGCCCGGACCGCGCCCCCGGCCGTACCGGGCAGCAGGACGACCTGGCCGGCGTCCCGGTGGAGCGCGTGCTGCCACTTGAGCGCGCCGGTCCGCAGGTCGAAACCGGCCACCACGGTGTCGAACCCGACGTCCAGCGTCCGGTCGTCGGTGGTGAACGCCTTGACGAACACGCCGTCGGTCACCGTTCCCTCCTGCGGGCCCGAACGCGCGCTCACGCCGTCCACCGCCTCGGTCCGCAGCGGCTTCCAGGAGTCGCCGACCCGCGAGTAGTAGAAGCGGTCGCCGTTGGCGTTGTCCCCGAGCGAGACGAGCAGGGGCTCGACGGCGAGCACGGTCAGGACGTCCTTGGGGGTCGGCGTCTCGGGGGCCTTCGGCGGGGACGGGCGGGCCGTGACCTTCCCGGAGCGCAGGTCGAAGCGGCGCAGGGCGAGCGAGCCGCCGAGGCCGCCCCCGTACGAGGCGACGACGCTGTTCCCGGCGACCTCCACGCTGCCGAGGGAACGGGCCTCGCCGTCCTCGTCGGGCTGGTCGGCGCCGGTCCAGCGGACGTTCCCGGAACGGGCGTCGAGGACGACGGGGCCCCTCCCGGTGCCGCTCACCACGTACTCCCCGGCGACGCGCACGGTGGGCGTGCCCATGCCCGCGCCGGATCCGCCGTCGAGGATCTCCTTCGACCAGAGCTGCTTGCCGCGCCGCACGTCGACGGCGACGAGGTGGCCGCAGGGGCCCTGTTCGCCGCGGCGCATCAGGACGGCGACGACGTGGCCGACGGCGGCCGGGGAGACGGCGCAGGCCCGGAAGGCCCCCGGCCGTTCCCCCACGTCCCACAGCTTCTTGCCGCTCGCCACGCCGTAACCGGTCACGAGGGTTCCGGTGACGTGCACGACGACGTCCTCGTCGCCGCCCACCAGGTACTCCGGGTCGGTGCCCTCCGGCGCGGGCGCGCCCGTCGCCCACTGGGCCTCGCGCGTGCCGCCGACGCCGTACACGGGTGCCTGGGCGCTCTCGGTGACGTCGGTGGTCGTCGAGTCGCCGCCGTCCAGGAGCCCGGCCTCCTTGGCGGCGTACAGACCGCCACCGCCGAGGGCGGCGACCAGTACGAGGACCAGGACGAGGACGAGTCCGCCGCGCCCCGCGCGAGGTGCGGGAGGCGCGGGAGGCCCGTACGGCGCGGGCCCGTGGGGAGCACCGGGCGGGGGCGCCGGGGGACCGAAACCCGGCGCCGGCGGTCCGAAACCGGGCGGAGGCGCCGGGTGGCCGGGACCGGGCCGGTCCGGGCCGGGCCGGCCGGTCCGGGGTGCCACCCCGCCCATGGCCCGGAAGCACCGTCCGAGCAGCGCGGTCGCGCCCAGGGCGAGCGCGGCGATCACCGCGCCGACCAGCTTCGGGAGCAGTCCGTCCCCCTTGACGATCATCAGCGACGCGACCAGGACGAACACGCCGTACAGCGCCTGTCCCGTCCGGGCCCCGGCGGGCACCACGCGCACCAGCTCGGGGACCGTGGAGGCCGCGGCGAGGCCCAGGGCGAAGGGCAGCAGCGCGCCCGTCACCAGCGCGGCGAAACCGAAGGAGTTGTCGTACGCCCCCCAGGACGCGCCCATGAAGAGCAGCCAGGCCGCGCCGCCGAGGCCGAACAGCACCAGGACGCCGTTGACCCAGGCGGCCAGCGTCGCCGCGCGGCGGGCGCTCGGGAGGTGGGCGAGCGGGGACCGCTGGGCATCCGGCATGAGGGAGCGCAGCCGGCGGCGCAGTACGAGCACCCGCCGGTAGCCGAGCACGCCCGCGGCCAGCAGCACCGCGCCGATCAGCGCGGCGACGAACCCGGCGGGCCGCTGGGTGACCCCGTGGTGGGCGCCGCCCGCGGTCAGCGGCACGCCGAACAGCACACCCAGCACCGACGGCTTGGACAAGCTCCTCATGCGGCGCACCAGTTGGGCGAGCTCGACCTGTTGCGGCGTCGGCCCGCCGGGCGGCCCGGGCGGCCCAGGCGGCCCGGCTGGTCCGAGTGGCTGGAAACCGTGCACGACATCCCCCCGTACCCGACGACTGTGGCCCGACAGTTTCCCACAGCGTTGTCCGGTTCATGGCGAGAGTGCCCGCCTCCTGGGGTCGCCCCGCGCGGCCCACCCGGCGCCGCCGCGCCCCGCACCTCGTCTCCCCGCCGGGCCGCGCTTACGATGCGCGGGGCCGCGCACGCCGCCGCACCACCCTCGTGAACAGGAGCAAGGCACTCGTGTCGATACCGCCGCCGCCGGGACCCCAAGGGCCCTACCCCCAGGGCCCGTACGCTCCTCCCTGGGGGCACCCCTACGGGCCGTACCCCCGGCAGGCCCCCGTGAACGGACTGGCCGTCGCCTCCTTCGTGCTCGGCGTCCTGTGCTGCGTGCCGGCGGTCGGGCTCGTGCTCGGGCTGATCGCGCTGGCCCGGATCCGCAAGCGGGGCGAACGGGGCAAGGGGTTCGCGGTGGCCGGAAGCGTGCTGTCCTCCGTGGGGCTGGTCCTGTGGGTGCTGGTCTTCTCGACCGGCGCCGCCGCCGACTTCTGGGACGGCTTCCGCGACGCCGCCCGCAGCGGCACCGCCTTCTCCCTCGAGAAGGGCCAGTGCTTCAACACACCCCGCGGCTCGCTCCAGGGCGTGACGTACGACGTCGACGAGGTGCCCTGCGAACAGCGGCACGACGGCGAGGTGTTCGCCGTGTTCGACCTGCCGGACGGCGGCCCGTACCCGGGGGACCGCGAGGTCACCTCGACGGCCGACGAGCGCTGCTACGGGCTCGTGGACGAGTACGCCATGGACACCTGGGCGCTGCCGACCGACGTCGACGTGTACTACCTGACGCCCACCTCGGGCAGTTGGCGGGCGGGCGACCGGGAGATCACCTGCCTGTTCGGCAGCACGGACGAGGGGGCGGGCCTGACCGGCTCGCTGCGCAACGACGCCTCGACGCTCGACGCGGACCAGGTCGCCTACCTGGAGGCGGCGCGGGTCGTGGACGACGCCCTGGAGTCGACGCCGGAGAGCGAGTACTTCGAGGACGACCCGGCCGGGTACCGGGCCTGGGCGGGCCGGGTGGAGAAGGCGCTCGGCGAGCAGATCGGGATGCTCGGCGCGCACTCCTGGCCGTCCGCGGCCGAGCGGCCCGTCACCGAGCTGGTCGCGGACCTCGGGGCGGCACGGAAGGAGTTCGCGGCGGCCGGGGCGACCCCCGGCGCGGACCCGTTCTACGAGCACCTCGACGAGGGGTACGCGCTCGTGGACGGCGACACCACCATCACCGCGCGCGAGTCCCTCGGCCTCGAGACCACGCCGCCGGAGTACGAGGAGCCCGGCGGCGGAGGAGGAGAGAGCCCCGGCAAGGAGGTGTGACGGCCCCCATAGCGGGGAGAAAGTGCCTGCGTAAAGCCCCCGGGCGGTACAAGTCATCACTTCGAGTGATTCTCTGGCCTTCGCTTGCCCGGGCCAACCCCCGGTTGCCACGCTGTTGCTGTCTGTACAACCTGATGGGAGCGGCCAGTGACATTCGGTGAGCAGCCGGCGTATCTGCGTGTCGCGGGTGATCTCCGCAAGAAGATCGCCGACGGCCTGCTGCCGCCCCACACCCGCCTGCCCTCCCAGGCGCGGATCCGCGAGGAGTACGGAGTCTCGGACACCGTCGCCCTGGAGGCCCGCAAGGTGCTGATGGCCGAGGGTCTGGTCGAGGGCCGCTCCGGCTCGGGCACCTACGTGCGCGAGCGGCCCGTCCCGAAACGCGTCGCCCGCTCCGGGTACCGTCCGGCCGGGGGCGCCACCCCCTTCCGGCAGGAGCAGGCCGACGCCGAGGTGCGCGGCACCTGGGAGTCGCGCAGCGAGCAGGCCGAGGCGAGCGGGGCCGTGGCCGAGCGGCTCGGGATCAAGCCCGGCGACCGCGTGATGTGCACCCGGTACGTCTTCCGGGAGGCCGGTGAGGCCGTCATGCTCTCCACCTCCTGGGAGCCGCTGGACCTGACCGGCCGGACGCCGGTGATGCTGCCCGAGGAGGGGCCGCTCGGCGGCATGGGCGTCGTCGAGCGCATGGCCGCCATCGACGTCGTCGTCGACAACGTCACCGAGGAGGTCGGCGCCCGCCCCGGCCTCGCCGAGGAACTGCTCGCCCTGGGCGGCGTGCCGGGACACGTGGTGCTGGTCGTCCACCGCACGTTCTACGCCTCCGGGCGCGCGGTGGAGACGGCCGACGTGGTCGTCCCCGCCGACCGGTACCGGGTGGCCTACCACCTGCCCGTCAGGTAGCCCCTCAAGGAGCGCGGCGGAGCGGGGAGTTCACGCCACTGCGTGGTGTGAGACGACGCACGCCCGTCGTGCGCCTCCCGCGCTCCGTTCCCCCTCCCGCACCCCTGCCGACCCGTCCGCCACCCCCGCGGCACCCTCCGTCCGACGCCGGAATCCGGCCGTTCCCGCAGGTCCCCTCCCCGGCCCCGGCATGCCTGTGACCGGAGGCAACGGAGTGCGCGGACGGCGCGTTCGGTGGCGCGCGCCCCCTGTGTTCTGGCTGGTTGCGTACCTCTTTGTGCAAAGCCGTGTTCGCTCCGTAAAGGTTGGGCGTAGGCTCGGGCATATGCGATTTGCGGTTTCCCCGGCGGGCGGGGCGCGGCACGCGCCGCGGGCCGCGGGAACGTGAGGCGGAGGGGCGCGATGAACGACGGCACGGTCACTCTTCCCTGGCTGGTCTTCCGGCAGGACGACAACGGCAATCGCTACCGCGTGGGCAGGTACGCGACCCGGGCCGAGGCCCAGGAGATCGCGGACACCCTCGACGGTCGCGGCCACCGGCAGCTCTACTGGGTCGAGCGGCTCGGCGCGAAGGACGCGGGCGCGGCCCCGGGCGCGGCGGACTGACCGACGCCGCCACGGGGCCGGCCGGACCCGCCGGGCGGGAGGCCGTAGGCTCCGGCGCATGACGGAACGGATCGTGGTGGGCGCCGCCCTGGTCGACGGCGGACGCCTGCTCGCCGCACGCCGCAGCGCGCCCGCCGAACTGGCCGGGCGGTGGGAGCTGCCCGGCGGCAAGGTCGAGGCGGGCGAGACGCCCGAGGCGGCGCTCGTGCGCGAACTGCGCGAGGAACTGGGAGTGGCGGCCGAGACCGGTGACCGCGTCCCGGGACAGTGGCCGCTGCGCACGCCGTACGTCCTCCAGGTGTGGACCGCCCGCCTGCTCCCCGGCTCCCCCGCCCCCGAACCCCTCGAGGACCACGACGCCCTGCGCTGGCTGACCCCCGCCCAGGTCTGGGACGTGCCCTGGCTCGAGCAGGACGTACCGGCCGTCGAGCGGGTGCTCGCCCTCCTCCGGCCCGAGGGGCGGGCCGCGGCGCACCCCGCGCGCCCCGAATGAGCGGTACCGGGCCCGGACGGGCGGTACCGGGCCCGGACGGGCGGTACCGGGCCCGGACGGGCGGTTCCGGGCCCGGACGGGCGGTACTGACCCCGAATAAGGGGGTATGGGCCCTATGGGCCTGTTGGCCCCCGGAAAAGGGATGCTCGCGGGGGCCGTCGTCCGGGGAAGTGATCGGCGTGAGCGACAACGAGGGCGAGTGCGTCGAGTGGGTCTTCCCCGCGGCGCCGCACGCCGTGCGGACCGCTCGGTCCCGGGTGCGCCGCGCCCTGGAGGACTGGCGGCTCGACGGTGTCGGGGACATCGCCGTGCTGCTCGTCAGCGAACTGGTCACCAACGCCCTGCGGCACGCCGCGGGACCCATCGGCGTCCGCCTGGTGCACGGCCCCGCCGGGCCCGGCGCAGTCGCCGGGGTCCTGCGGGTGGAGGTGTCCGACTCGGTGCCCGACCCGCCCCGCGGCCGCACCGTCGGCCCCGACGACGAGGACGGCCGGGGCCTGCAACTGCTGGCCGCCGTCGCGCGGGACTGGGGCACCCGGCCCCACGGGACGGGGAAGGCGGTGTGGTTCGAACTCGCCCTGCCGGCCGAGGTGCCGACCGATGTGCCTGCGTCGTGACGCTCCGTCATCATCGGCCAGTGATGTGTCCGTAATGTGCCGACATAACCCCTTGCCGCGACCGTCAACCGGTTCAGGCCGACGGCAGTTGTGGAACTGCGTGATTCGATGCCGTGTCCGCTGGTTAGAAGAGTGGAAGTGTTGTCACGGTCCGGACCGAAAACCATCGGGACCGTGCTGTGATCGTGAACACCGTGTCGTGCGGCGCCGTAGTGCTGGATACTGCGGGCAGCCGCCTCCGGTGACCGGTGCCGGACGCGGTGAGCTGGAGGGGACGGTTCGCGTGAGCGAGATACCAGCGAGGGCCGAGGAGCCCACGGAGCCCACGGAGTCCGAGGGCCCGGCGCAGCACGCGCCGCTCGGTGACGCGGTGTGGCAGAGCAGCCCGCCCGGCTCCATCTACGACTACATCAAGGTCGCCTCCTTCTCCATCGGGCCCGACGGGCTCGTCGACCAGTGGAGCCTGCGCGCCGAACAACTGCTCGGCATCCGTGCGGAAGACGCCGTCGGCGCCGACCCCATCGACAGCTTCATCGACCCCGACCTGCGCGAACGCGGTCAGCGCAAGATGACCGAGATCCTCGACGGCCGGGAGTGGACCGGAGTGGTCCCCTTCCGGACGCCGGACGGCGCCACCGGGTCCGGGGACGCGAACGCACCCCGCGGGCAGCGCGGGCTGGCCGAGGTGTACGTCATGCCGACGCGCACCGAGGACGGGCAGAGGGCCGCCGTCTGCATCGTCGTCGACGTCCGCGTCCTGCGCAGCATCGAGACCGACCTCGCCGCCTCGCAGGCCATTTTCGGCCAGTCACCCTTCGGCTTCCTGCTGATCGATCCCGACCTGCGGGTGCGCCGGGCCAACCAGCGCTTCGCCTCGGTCTTCGGCGGCACCCCCGACGACCACCGCGGCAAGGGCGTCCACGACTACCTGCCGCGCGCCGAGGCGGACCGGGTCTCGGCGACCCTGCGCCGGGTCCTGGAGACCGGCGACTCGATCACCGACATGCACGTCACGGGCTTCGTGCCGGGCACGGAGGAACGCCGCCACTGGTCCGTCAACCTCTACCGAGTGCACAGCGGTTCCGGCCGGCCCATCGGCGTCGCCTGGCTCGGCACCGACATCACCGCCCGCCGCCAGGCCGCCCGCGAGGCCGCCGCCGCCCGGCGCAACCTCGCCCTGCTCAACGAGGCCGGCGCCCGCATCGGCAACTCCCTCGACCTGGAGACCACCGCCCGCGAACTCCTCGACGTCGTCGTCCCCGGCTTCTGCGACCTGGCCACCGTCGACCTCTACCAGGGACTGCTGGCCGGCGACGAGACCCCGCCCGGTCTCGCCGACGGCAGCGCGGAACTGCGCCGCGTCGCCTTCTCCAGCGCCGTCTCCGAGGTCCCTTTCCACGGCACCGGCGAGCGGGTCAAGCTCGGCGCCGTCCACCACTACCCGTTCAACTCCCCCTGCGCGGACGCCCTGCGCACCGCCCGGCCGCGCACCGTCCCCGCCGAGGAGGGCGGCCTCGTGCAGTCCACGATCGCCGTGCCGATGGTCGCCCACGACACGGTCGTCGGACTCGTCCAGTTCGCCCGCACCAAGGGCAGCGAGCCGTTCGGCGACCGCGACCGCGACCTCGCCGTGGAACTGGCCGCGCGCGCCGCCGTCTGCATCGACAACGCCCGCCTCTACCGGCGTGAACACGAACGCGCGCTGATCCTGCAGCGCTCACTGCTCCCGCCCGGCGACCCGGAGGCCTCCGGACTCGACATCGCCTGCCGGTACCTGCCCGGCAACGCGGCCACCGGGCGGGCCAGCGAGGTCGGCGGCGACTGGTTCGACGTCATCGAACTCCCCGGACACCGCACCGCGCTGGTCGTCGGCGACGTCATGGGCCGCGGCCTGCGCGCCGCCGTCGCCATGGGCGAACTGCGCACCGCAGTGCGCACCCTGGCCCAGCTCGACCTCGAACCGGCCGAGGTGCTCGGCCAACTGGACGAGATCGCCCGCGGCCTCGGAGCACCGGGAGGCGTCCAGCAGGCCACCCGGGCCGCCCGCCGCCCCCGCGAGGCCGACCTGTCCGAGGTGTACCTGGCGACCTGCGTGTACGCCGTCTACGACGCGGTGACCCGGCGCTGCACCTTCGCCAACGCGGGCCACCTGCCGCCGGTCCTGGTCGAGCCCGGCGAGTCCGCGCTGATGCTGGACGTGCCGCCCGGCCTGCCGCTCGGCGTCGGCGGGGAGCCCTTCGAGGAGGTGGAGGTCGAGCTGCCCGAGGGCGCCCTGCTCGCCCTCTACACCGACGGACTGGTCGAGAGCCGCGACCACCCCCTCGACGAGGGCCTGCGGGCCTTCGTGGGCGCCCTCACCGACCCCGCCCAGCCCCTGGAGGACGTCTGCGACCAGGTTCTCCACACCCTCGACAGTCACCACGGCGAGGACGACATCGCCCTGCTCATGGCCCGCGTCCAGGGCCTGCCCGGCGACTCGGTCGGCGACTGGACCCTGCCGCGCGAACCCCGCAGCGTCGGCCGGGCCCGCGAGTACGCCCGCGCCCAGTTGCTCGCCTGGGACATGGAACCGCTGGTCGACACGACGGAACTGCTCGTCAGCGAACTCGTCACCAACGCGCTGCGCTACGGCGAGGGCGAGATCCGGCTCCGCCTTCTCCTCGACCGCACCCTGGTCTGCGAGGTCTGGGACTCCGGCCTGGTCCAGCCCCGCCGGCGCCGCGCCCGCGACACCGACGAGGGCGGCCGGGGCCTGCAACTGGTCGGCCTGCTCAGCGCCGCCTGGGGCTCACGCCGGACGCCGCACGGCAAGACGGTCTGGTTCGAGCTGCCCCTGCCGGGCGCCGACACCCAGCTCACCGACCCGGCGGAGGCCCTGCTGAGCCTGTTCTGACCCGGCCCGGAGTCGTCCGGTTCCGGGCCCGCCGGGTCCGGCGTACCCGGCCGTACCCGGCCAGCACGAGGGCCGCCCCGGCCGTGACCAGGGGCGGCACCAGATCGGCGGAGACCGTCACCGCACACCCCCGACCGCAACCGGAACACCGGTTCGAGTCGTCCCCGGTGGCAACACGCTCGGAGCGTAGGCGCGAAATCCGGCCACCGCGACCGGGACGGGACGACAGGGAGGGGACACCGTGGCGGACACGGACCGGAAGGACACCGGCCCGGGAGCCGAACCGGAACCTGGCCCGGGATCCGAACCCGAACCGAAGACCGGCCCGGAACCCGGCCCGGAACCCGAACCGAAGACCGGCCCGGAGCCCGAACCCAAGACCGGCCCAGAACCCGGTCCGAAAGCCGGACCGGCAGCCACCGAAGGTGCTCAGCCCCCACCGGTGAGGAAGCGGCTCCGCCGCACCCGCCGCATCGTCCTCGCCGTCCTCATCGTCCTCCTCGTCCCCCTCCTCACCGCCGAGACGGCCCTGCGCGTCAACTACATGGGCGACCCGGCCGACGGCACGCACACCCGCGACCGCGACGCGATCTGGCTCGGCCACGCCTGGGTCGACGGCCGCAAGAAGGACGCGGACCTCACGGCGCTGGCCCGGGAGCTGAGAACCACCGGCATCCGCGACCTGTACGTCCACACCGGCCCGATGGAGCACGACGGCACACTGCCCAAGTCCCGGTACCCCAAGGCCCGCTGGTTGCTGGACGCCGTCCACCGGGAGCTGCCCGGCGTCCGCGTCCAGGCATTCCTCGGCGACGTCCTCGCCACCGAGAGCCCCGACGGCATGCGCCTGGAGCAGGCCGCCACCCGCGCCGCCGTCGTCGACTCCGCCCGCCAGGTCCTGGACACCGGCTACGACGGCGTCCACCTCGACCTGGAACCGCTGCACTCGGGCGACCGTGACTACCTTTCCCTCCTGGACGACGTCCGCACCGTCACCCGTGCCCGCGACGCGCAACTCTCCGTGGCCGCCCACCAGATAGACCCGCTGCCGGGCTTCCACTCCTTCTGGGGCACGGTCGCCGGACACCCCAAGTGGTGGTCCCAGGAGTTCTTCGGCCGGGTCGCCCGCCGCGTCGACCAGATCGCCGTGATGTCGTACGACACCATGCAGCCCCTGGAGAGCCTGTACGGCGGCTACGTCGCCCAGCAGACGTCCCTGGCCCTGGAGGTGACCCCGCCGACGACCCACCTCCTGATGGGCCTGCCCTTCTACCACGAGAACCGTTTCGGCCACTGGAACCAGGCGGAGACCGTCGCCGCCGCCGTCCACGGCGTCCGGCTCGGCCTGTCCCGCACGGACGCCGACCGGGAGCGGTTCGGCGTAGCGGCGTACATCGACTTCGCGGCGACGGAAGAGGACTGGGCCTCCTACCGGGACGGCTGGGTGCGCTAGGCGGTGTCCCTGCCCCTGCGCCCGATCTTCGAGCCCAGCCACACCAGCGGGTCGTACTTGCGGTCGGCGGCCCGCTCCTTCAGCGGGATCAGCGCGTTGTCCGTGATCCGGATGCCCTCGGGGCAGACCTCCGTGCAGCACTTGGTGATGTTGCAGTAGCCGAGCCCGTGGTCGTCCTGGGCGGCGCGCGACCGGTCGAGGCCGGTGTCGGCGGCGGCGTCCAGCGGGTGCATGTCCAGTTCGGCGACGCGCATCAGGAAGCGCGGGCCGGCGAAGGCGGGCTTGTTCTCCTCGTGGTCGCGGACCACGTGGCAGGTGTCCTGGCACAGGAAGCACTCGATGCACTTGCGGAACTCCTGCGAGCGGTCCACGTCCTCCTGCATCATCCGGTACTCGCCCGACCCGAGACCGGCGGGCGGCACGAAGGCCGGGACCTCGCGGGCCTTGGTGTAGTTGAAGCCGACGTCCGTCACCAGGTCCCGGATCACCGGGAAGGCCCGCAGCGGCGTGACCGTGATCGTCTCCTCGCGGGAGAACACCGACATACGGGTCATGCACAGCAGCCGCGGCCGCCCGTTGACCTCCGCCGAGCACGAACCGCACTTGCCCGCCTTGCAGTTCCAGCGCACCGCGAGGTCCGGGGCCTGGGTGGCCTGGAGGCGGTGGACGATGTCGAGGACCACCTCGCCGTCGTTCACCTCGACCGTGAAGTCGTGCAGACCGCCGCCCGCCACGTCACCGCGCCACACCCTGAACCGGGCCTCGTAGCCGCTCATCCGGACAGGCCCTCCAGTTCCTCGTCGGCGAGGTACTTCACCAGCTCCTCCTTCTCGAAGAGGGCGAGCAGGTCGGGCCGGATGGGCTCGGTGGTCTGCCGCTCCAGGGCGATCCGGCCGCGCTCGGGGTCCGCGGTGGCGAGGTCGTCCGCCGGTCCGGCCAGGGAGCAGACCAGGTTGGCCGGGCGCCAGCGCCGGTCCATCGACGGGTGGTCCTCGCGGGTGTGCCCGCCGCGCGACTCGGTGCGCTCCAGCGCGGCCCGTGCCACGCACTCGCTGACCAGCAGCATGTTGCGCAGGTCCAGGGCGAGGTGCCAGCCCGGGTTGAACTGCCGGTGCCCCTCCACCCCGGCCCGGCGGACCCGCACCCGCAGCTCCGCCAGCTTCTCCAGGGCCTGCTTCATTTCCGCCTCGCGGCGGATGATGCCCACCAGGTCGTTCATCGTCTGCTGGAGTTCCTGGTGCAGGGCGTACGGGTTCTCCGGCGGGCCGGCGCCGGGCTCGTGCGCCTCGGCGGAGAAGGGGCGCAACGCCTCCGCGGCGGCGGCGTCGACCTGCGCGTCGCCGACCCGGGGGCGCGTGTCCCCGTCGGTCCGGCCCGCGGCGTACTCGGCCGCGTACCGGCCCGCCCGGCGCCCGAACACCAGCAGGTCGGAGAGCGAGTTGCCGCCCAGCCGGTTGGAGCCGTGCATACCGCCCGCCGCCTCACCTGCCGCGAACAGTCCCGGCACCCCACGGGCGGCGGCGGTGTCCGAGTCGACGGCGATGCCGCCCATCACGTAGTGGCAGGTCGGCCCGACCTCCATCGCCTCCGCCGTGATGTCGACGTCCGCCAGCTCCTTGAACTGGTGGTACATCGAGGGCAGCCGGCGCCGGATCACCTCGGCGGGCATCCGGGTCGACACGTCCAGGAAGACCCCGCCGTGCGGCGAGCCCCGGCCCTCCTTCACCTCGGCGTTGATCGCGCGGGCGACCTCGTCGCGGGGCAGCAGCTCGGGCGGGCGCCGGTGGTGGTCCGGGTCGTCGTACCAGCGGTCGGCCTCCGCCTCCGACTCGGCGTACTTCTCCTTGAAGACGTCCGGGACGTAGTCGAACATGAACCGTCGGCCCTCGGAGTTGCGCAGCACCCCGCCGTCGCCGCGCACCGACTCGGTGACGAGGATGCCCTTCACCGACGGCGGCCAGACCATGCCCGTCGGGTGGAACTGCACGAACTCCATGTTGAGCAGCGGCGCCCCGGCCAGCAGGGCCAGCGCGTGGCCGTCGCCCGTGTACTCCCACGAGTTCGACGTCACCTTGAACGACTTGCCGATGCCGCCCGTGGCGATCACCACCGAGGGCGCCCGCAGGACGAAGAAGCGGCCGCTCTCGCGTTCGTAGCCGAACACCCCCGAGACCCTGCTGCCCTCCTTGAGCACGCGGGTGACCGTGCACTCCTGGAAGACCTTCAGCCGCGACTCGTGGTCCCCGGTCTCGCGGAAGTCCTCCTGCTGGAGCGAGACGATCTTCTGCTGGAGGGTGCGGATCAGCTCCAGGCCGGTGCGGTCGCCGACGTGGGCGAGGCGCGGGTACTCGTGGCCGCCGAAGTTGCGCTGCGAGATCCGGCCGTCCCGGGTACGGTCGAACAGCGCGCCCCACGTCTCCAGTTCCCACACCCGCTGCGGGGCCTCCTGGGCGTGCAGCTCGGCCATCCGCCACTGGTTGAGGAACTTGCCGCCGCGCATGGTGTCGCGGAAGTGGACCTGCCAGTTGTCGCCGGAGTTGACGTTGCCCATGGACGCGGCGATGCCGCCCTCGGCCATCACGGTGTGCGCCTTGCCGAACAGCGACTTGCAGATCACGGCCGTACGGGCGCCCCGCTCACGGGCCTCGACGGCGGCGCGCAGTCCGGCGCCGCCCGCGCCCACCACGACGACGTCCCATTCCTGCCGGTCGGCCACGGACATCAGAACAACCTCGGATCGTCGAAGACACCGGACGCGACCAGATACACGTAGAAGTCGGCGAGCGCCACGCTCACCAGCGACGCCCAGGCGAGCTGCATGTGCCGGGCGTTGAGCCGCCCCGCCCACTGCCACAGCCGGTAGCGCACGGGATGCCGGGAGAAGTGCCGGAGCTTGCCGCCCACGATGTGCCGGCAGGAGTGGCAGGAGAGGGTGTACGCCCAGATCAGCGCGATGTTGGCCAGGAACACCAGGGTGCCCAGGCCCATGTGGCCCCACGCGTAGTGCTCGTCGCGGAAGGCGAGCACGGTGTCGTAGGTGAGGATGCCCGCGACCAGGAGCGCCGCGTAGAAGAAGTACCGGTGGACGTTCTGCAGGATCAGCGGGAAACGGGTCTCGCCGGTGTACTTCTTGTGCGGCTCCGCCACCGCGCAGGCCGGCGGTGAGGCCCAGAAGCCCCGGTAGTAGGCCTTGCGGTAGTAGTAGCAGGTCAGGCGGAAGCCCAGCGGGAAGACCAGGATGAGGATCGCGGGGGAGAGGCCCCACCAGGCGCCGAACAGGCCCCAGTTGGGCCCCGAGCGCATCGGCTCGCAGCTCTCCGCCAGACAGGGGGAGTAGAAGGGCGAGACGTAGGGGGCCGCGTAGTAGTCGGCGCCCGCGAAGGCCCGCCAGGTCGAGTAGACGACGAAGGCCAGCAGGCCTGCCGCGGTGGCGGCCGGCGCCAGCCACCAGCGGTCGGTGCGCAGGTGCCGGGCGCGGATGGCGGCGCGCGTCGGGGTGTGGACGCCGCCGCCCCGGGGACGGTCGTCGGTGGCTGGCGGTTCGGTACCAGTGGCCACTGGGCGGCTCCGGTCGGTCGGGTCGGGTGGAGGGCCTTCTCTCGTCCCGGAGCAGGCCCTAGGGGGCGCGGCGGTCGCTGGCGCCGAGCCCCTCGTCGTCCGAGTCCGTCCACAGCGAGCCGTCGTACGGCGTGTCGGGGATCGACACGAGTTCCGGACGCTTGGGCGCGTCCGGCGCGGCGACCCCGGCCCGCAGCAGCGCGAGGCTCTCGCGCAGGTGGTCGGCGTCGGTGCGGACCCGGCGTACGTCCAGGCCGCCGCCCAGCCGCCGTTCCAGCCGGGTCACCGTCCGGGACAACTCGTCGAGGCTGCGCTGCACGGATGACAGATCGTCGTGCACGGACAAGACGTGACCTCACTTCTGTCGGACACGGCGGCGCGGCCGCCGGGCCTGGCTCGGGGGCAACGCTCCAGCGCCTGAGAGTGTCGCGCGTCACACCGGTCGCTGGGAAGGGGACGTGCAGGGATTGGCCGGGGCACGCCGGTGCGCCGCGGTGCGGGTGGCGTTGGGCCGCGCGGGTGAGCTTGCGCACCGCCGTCGCCGTGTCTCCCGGTGTCGCGGAAGTGTTTCCCCTTCAGTGGCCGCATCCCCGTCCGGATACAAATGATCAACTTGAATACCGCAAATCCGGCAAACGCGGCCTTCCGGAGGTAGCAGAGATGTCCCACGTCGGCGTCGGCCCGCGCGCGGTCGCGCGTTCGGCCGCCTTCCTCACCGCGGGCGCCCTCGCGGTCCCCGCGCTGGCCGGCTGCACCTCCGAGGCCCCGCCCAGCAAGCCGCTCGCCGCGCAGGACGTCGCCCCCGCGGCCCGTGCCTCCGTCGCCGACGGCGGCACCCTGCGCTGGGCCGTGGACTCCGTACCGGACACCCTGAACACCTTCCAGTCCGACGCCGACGCCACCACGAACCGCGTCGCCCAGGCCGTACTGCCCTCGATGTACCGGATGGACGAGAAGGGCAGCCCGGCGCGCAACCCCGACTACCTGGAGTCGGCCAAGGTCGTCGACACCGAGCCCAAACAGGTCGTCGTCTACAAGCTGAACCAGCAGGCCGTCTGGAGCGACGGCCGGGAGATCGGCGCCGCGGACTTCGCCGCCCAGTGGCGGGCGCTGTCCGGCAAGGACAGTGCCTACTGGACCGCCCGCAACGCCGGATACGACCGGATCGAGAAGATCGAGCGCGGCGCCAACGACCTCGAGGTCAAGGTCACCTTCAGCCGGCCCTACGCCGACTGGAAGGCCCTGTTCTCGCCCCTGTACCCGAAGGACGTCATGGGCACCCCCGACGCCTTCAACGACGGCGCGCGGCGCTCCCTCAAGGTCACCGCGGGCCCCTTTGCGGTCAAGAAGGTCGACGCCGGGGCCGACCAGGTCGTCCTCACCGGCAACCCCCGCTGGTGGGGCAGCCCGGCGAAGCTGGAGAAGATCGTGCTGCGCGCCGTGCCCCGCGACCAGCGGGTCTCCGAACTGGCCGCCGGCAAGCTCGACCTCGCGGAGATCGACCCGGAGACCGCCGACGAGGTCACCCTGGCCGCCGCGCCCCGGGACCCGGCCACCGGCACGCCGCTCATGGGCCCGCAGGGCTCCCCGGCCGCCGGCGCGCAGGGCAGGTCCGCCGCCGAGGCGTTGCGCTCCTGGGCCGTGGCCAACGGCTCCGACGAGGAGGCCGCCGAGGAGGAGGTGCTCGCCCGCGAGGAGCGGAGTGAGGCCGAGGCGAAGGCCCGGCGCCGACAGCAGGCGCTGAGCGGGTACGAGGTCCGCAAGTCGCTGGAGCCCGCCTACACCCAGCTCGCCCTCAACGGCTCCGAGGGCCCCCTCGCCGACGAGCGGGTCCGCAGGGCCGTCGCCCGCGCCCTGGACCGCCAGAAGCTGGCCAGAACGGTGCTGAAGCCGCTCGGCCTGCCCGCCGAGCCCGTGGGCAGTCACCTCGCCCTGTCCGGCCAGCCCGCCTACGCCGACGGCAGCGGCGCGCTCGGCGAACCGAACGCCAAGGAGGCCCGGGCCCTGCTTGCGGACGCCGGGTGGGAGCCGGGCGGCCCGGTGAAGAAGAAGGGCGAGGCGGAGAAGGCAGCCGGGGCCGAGAAGGACGCGGAGAAGGCGGAGGGCAAGGACCAGGAGCAGGACAAGGACAAGGAGAAGTCCGAGGGCGACGACGACGGCACGTACATCGTCGGCGAGGACAACAAGAGCGGCGGCGACGACAAGAGCGGCGGCGACAAGACCGCCGACGGCAAGAACAAGGGCGAGGGCGAGGGCGACGGCGGCACCGACCAGGAGAGCGGCGAGAAGCACAGCAGCGGCAAGAACACCGCGCAGGGCGGCGCGCCCGGCGCCTACGCCCCCAAGGGCACCGCGGCCCCGGCCGGCTCCGTGGCGGCCCCGCTCGCCAAGGACGGCAAGGCGCTCACCCTGCGCTTCGTGCTTCCCTCCGGCCCCGGCTCCGAGACCCTGCGCACCGTGGCCGACGGCATCACGGGCATGCTGAAGAAGATCGGCATCGGCACCAGGATCAGCAAGGTGTCCGACGAGAGCTACTTCAAGGACCACATCGCCGCCGGCGAGTACGACCTGGCGCTCTACTCCTGGCCCGCCTCCGCCTTCCCGGCCACCGACGCCCGACCCATCTACGCCAAGCCCGTCCCGGCCGCCGACGGTTCCCTGAACGTCGCCCAGAACTACACCCGGGTCGGCACCGACCAGGTCGACCAGCTCTTCGACCGGGCCATGACCACCCTGGACCAGAAGGAGGCGCGGGACCTGCTGCGCAAGGCCGACTCGCGGATCTGGGCGGCGGCCGGCTCCATCCCGCTCTACCAGCGCCCCCAGCTCATGGTGGCCCGCAAGAACCTCGCCAACGCGGGCGCCTTCGGCTTCCGCACGCCGGTCTACGAGGACATGGGCTTCCTCAAGAAGGGCGCCCAGGGCTCCCGGCCCTCGGCCCCGGCGGCCTCCCGGTCCGCTTCCTCGCCCGCCTCCTGACCCTCCCGGCAAGCCGCAGCCCCCGGAGCCCCGTACCATTGGGTGAGGCCGTGGCATGTACCGCCCGGCAGGCCCGAGTGACACGGACGTCCGCGAGGGTCGTCATCACACCCTCCGGGAGTACGCCTCATATGACCGCGTCCACCACGCGTCACGACATCCGCAACGTCGCCATCGTTGCCCACGTCGACCACGGCAAGACCACGATCGTCGACGGAATGCTCAAGCAGGCCGGCGCCTTCGCCGCGCACCAGCTCGACTCCGTCGACGACCGCATGATGGACTCGAACGACCTGGAGCGTGAGAAGGGCATCACGATCCTCGCCAAGAACACCGCGGTGAAGTACCACCCGAAGGACGGCGGGGACCCGATCACGATCAACATCATCGACACCCCCGGCCACGCCGACTTCGGCGGCGAGGTCGAGCGCGGTCTGTCGATGGTCGACGGCGTCGTGCTGCTCGTGGACGCCTCCGAGGGCCCGCTGCCGCAGACCCGGTTCGTGCTGCGCAAGGCGCTCCAGCAGCGGCTGCCGATCATCCTCTGCATCAACAAGACGGACCGTCCCGACGCCCGGATCGACGAGGTCGTCAACGAGACGTACGACCTCTTCCTCGACCTGGACGCCGACGAGGAGCAGATCGAGTTCCCGATCGTCTACGCCTGCGGCCGCGACGGCGTCGCCTCCCTCACCAAGCCCGAGGACGGCACGGTCCCGGCCGACTCCACCAACCTGGAGCCCTTCTTCTCCACGATCCTGGACTACATCCCGGCGCCGACCTACGACGCCGAGGCCCCGCTCCAGGCCCACGTGACCAACCTGGACGCCGACAACTTCCTCGGCCGCATCGCGCTGCTGCGCGTGCACCAGGGCGAGCTGAAGAAGGGCCAGACCGTCGCCTGGATGAAGCGCGACGGCTCCGTGCAGAACGTGCGGATCTCCGAACTGATGATGACCGAGGCGCTCACCCGCAAGCCCGCCGAGAAGGCCGGCCCCGGTGACATCTGCGCGGTCGCCGGCATCCCCGACATCATGATCGGCGAGACCCTGGCCGACCAGGAGAACCCGGTCCCGCTGCCGCTGATCACGGTGGACGAGCCCGCGATCTCCATGACCATCGGCACCAACACCTCCCCGCTGGTCGGCCGCGGCGCCACCGGAAAGGGCGCCGACAACAAGGCGGCCGTCAAGGACCGCAAGGTCACCGCCCGCCAGGTCAAGGACCGCCTCGACCGCGAGCTGATCGGCAACGTCTCGCTCCGCGTCCTGGACACCGACCGCCCCGACGCCTGGGAGGTGCAGGGCCGCGGCGAGCTGGCGCTGGCCATCCTGGTCGAGCAGATGCGCCGCGAGGGCTACGAGCTCACCGTCGGCAAGCCGCAGGTCGTCACCAAGGAGGTCGAGGGCAAGACGTACGAGCCCGTCGAGCGCATGACGATCGACGTGCCCGAGGAGCACATGGGCGCGGTCACGCAGCTCATGGGCGTCCGCAAGGGCCGGATGGACAACATGTCCAACCACGGCTCGGGCTGGGTCCGCATGGAGTTCGTGGTCCCCTCCCGCGGCCTGATCGGATTCCGGACGGAGTTCCTCACCCAGACCCGCGGCACCGGCATCGCCCACTCCATCCACGAGGGCCACGAGCCCTGGTTCGGCAACCTGACGACCCGCAACAACGGCTCGCTGGTCGCCGACCGCTCCGGCGCCGTCACGGCGTTCGCGATGACGAACCTCCAGGAGCGCGGCGTGCTCTTCACGGAGCCCGGCACCGAGGTGTACGAGGGCATGATCGTCGGCGAGAACTCCCGCGCCGACGACATGGACGTCAACATCACCAAGGAGAAGAAGCTCACCAACATGCGGTCGTCCACGGCCGACGTGACCGAGTCGATCGTGCCGCCGCGCAAGCTCTCGCTGGAGCAGTCCCTGGAGTTCTGCCGCGACGACGAGTGCGTCGAGGTGACCCCGGAGGCCGTTCGCATCCGCAAGGTGAACCTGGACGCCCGCGAGCGCGCCCGCGCCGCGAGCCGCGCCAAGCACGGCTGATCCGCCTGCCGCCGCGGCGGCAGGCAGCGGAGCCCGGGTGCCCCCATCATGGGGGCGCCCGGGCTTTTTTCAACCGGTTTTCCGAGCGCCGGCCGTGCCCTGGTGACCGTCCGGGCACCCCCTTGTGTCCGAAACGCGGAGATCGGCGCCCGATAGCCATGTAACACGTCCGTTTCGCGGTCTTCTCGTCCCGATCGGTTTGTCCAGATTTTGGAAGATCTACCCCGCAGCTGTGACTGAATTGAGATTTAAAGACGGTGGTCGGTTCTTCTGCTCATGGCAGATAGTTAGCCGCGTAACGCTCGGGTCAATGGGTCAAGCGCTGTGGGGACAGTGCCCGACTCACGAGCACCAGGGGGTGACTGAGCTTCCGTCAGGGGTGTCGGAAGCCAGATGACCGCCCCCTCCTGTCGGTGAACACGTGGAGTCATGAGGAGGAACCCATGCGCGGTGTCACGAACACCAGATGGGTCACACGGTCCGTCGCCCGCAACTGCGCCCCGTCGGACGGCGATCGACTCTGAGGAGCGGGCCGGCCGTTGACGTCCGGGCTTCCGGCTACGCGCGTCCGGCTGCGGGTTTCCGGTGTCTTCCGGAACGTCCCGACGCTTCTTCATGATCCGTACCGCGATGGCGCACACCCTGCGCCGGTCGGCGGTTCGGCACACCCACACCTGTGAAATGGGCGAATTGTGACAAGTCCTATCGGCATTGAGGACGGCGGAACGGCGGCCGTCACCGACGGTGCTCCCGAGCCCGCCAAGACGGAAGAGGCGAAGAGCCACGAGGGCCGCTCACCCGGCCAGTTGATGTGGCTGCGGTTCAAGCGCGACCGCACCGGGGTCGTCTCCGCCTGTGTCGTGCTCTTCTTCTTCGTCGTCTCCGCCCTGGCCCCGCTCATCGCGAAGGTGTACGGGAAGAATCCCTACACGCTGTACGCCCAGGAGCCCGACTACCCCTTCCTCCTGGACGACTTCGCCATGCCCAGCGGCTCCTTCGGGGGCATGTCGGGAGACTTCTGGTTCGGGGTGGAACCCAAGCTGGGCCGCGACGTGTTCACCATGCTGCTGTACGGCATGCGGACCTCCCTGTACATGGCCGTGATCGTCACCTCGCTCTGCGTCCTCACCGGCGTGATCATCGGAATGGTCAGCGGATTCTTCGGCGGCCGTGTCGACTACTGGCTGGGCCGGGTCACCGACTTCTTCCTGGCCTTCCCTCAGCAGCTCTTCTTCATCGCCTTCATGCCCGTCGTGACCGCGATGTTCGTCTCCCCGCAGGACGAGACCCCCACCTACCTCCGGGCCGTGGCCATCACGCTGGTGATGTGGTTCCTCGGCTGGATGGGGCTGGCCCGCCTCGTGCGCGGATCCGTACTGACGCTGCGCGAACGGGAGTTCGTGGAGGCGGCCAAGGTGTCCGGGGCCTCTCCCTGGCGCATCGTGCGCAAGGAGATCCTGCCCAACATCGTCACACCGATCCTGGTGCAGGCCACCTACATCCTCCCGAGCACCATCCTGTCCATCGCCTTCCTGTCGTACATCGGCGTGGGCTTCGTCGAACCGACCCCGGACTGGGGCCGCATGTTCGCCATCGGTGCCGACGTGTACGAGCAGGACCCGATGTTCATGTTCTTCCCCGGAGTGGCGCTGGTCGTCTTCGTCCTCTCCTTCAACCTTCTCGGCGACTCCGTCCGGGACGCATTCGACCCCAAGACCGGACGGTAACCGTCCATTGGTGGGTGGGGGAGCTGCCACCCCCGTGCCGGACTTCCGGCCGTCAGGCAGCACTCGTGGACAACTATCGACAGGCAGGTGGACCGGCATCATGAAGCCCATCAGAACCCGCACCACGCGCACCACGCGCGCCATAGCCGTGGCCATCGTGGCCGGCACGCTGGTGCTGACCGGCTGCTCCGGCGACAACGACGGCGACAAGGGCAAGAGCGACGCCAAGACCCAGAAGGACGCCGCCAAGCAGCAGGACCCGGTGGCCTACGGCGACGCCGCGGCGTCCAACGGCCCGGCCGAGGAGGTCGCCGGCGCGAAGTCCGGCGGGTTCATCAACGTCTACATGCAGTCTGACCTGACCCACATGGACCCGGGTCAGATCTACGTGAGCGACGCGGGCCAGTTCGCCAACCTGATCCACCGCGGTCTGACGAACTTCGAGGAGGACGAGAAGGGCAACCTGACCGTCGTCGGCGACATCGCCACCGACTCCGGCCAGTCCTCCGACGGCGGCAAGACCTGGACGTACAAGCTCAAGGACAACATCAAGGACGACCAGGGCAACGCCATCACCTCGGCGGACGTCCGGCACAGCATCGAGCGCCTGTACTCGAAGGTGATCTTCGACGGGCCGACCTACGTCCAGTCCTGGCTCTCGGGCAACGACTACCGCAAGGCGCTGCCGGACGGCCCGTACAAGGGCAAGCACCTGCCGGACTCGGTGCTGGAGACGCCGGACGACAAGACGGTCGTCTTCCACTTCGACCAGCCGCGCCCGGACCTCCCGCAGGCCCTCGCGATGGCCGGCTACTCCATCGTGCCCGAGAAGCGGGACACGAAGGAGAAGTACGACGACGCCCCCGCGGCCCTCGGCCCCTACAAGATCGCCGAGTACAAGCCCGGCAAGTCGATGAAGCTGGTCAAGAACGACCAGTGGGACGCCAAGACCGACCCGGTGCGTCACCAGTACGTCGACGGATACAACTTCACCGCCACCATCGACCAGGCCAGCCAGACCAAGCGGCTGATCGCCGACCAGGGCGAGGCGAAGAACGCCATCCAGTTCACGGACCCGGTCGACTCGGCCCAGATGTCGACGGTCATCGGCGACCCGGCGACGAAGAAGCGCACCATCGCGGGCTACCAGGTCTACGTCTGGCAGTTGAGCTTCAACCTCGACCGCCTCAAGGACAAGAAGGTCCGCGACGCGATCACCTACGCGATCCCGAACCAGTCCATGGTCCAGGCGGACGGCGGCCGTTACGGCGGCGAGGTGGCCGGCGGCCTGCTGGCGCCCACCCTGCCCAACTTCGACCCGAAGTACGACCCGTTCGGCAAGCTGAAGAAGCCCAACGGCGACCCGGAGAAGGCCAAGCAGCTACTGAAGGAGGCGGGGGTCAAGGAGGGCACCAAGCTCACCTACGCCTACTCCAACACCCCCCGCGGCCAGGCCCAGATGGTCATCATCAAGGACGCCCTCGCGAAGGTCGGCTTCAGCGTCCAGGCCAAGGAGATCGACCGGGCCAGCTTCTACGAGCAGGTCGGCAAGCTGAACAACCCCTACGACCTCTACATGACCGGCTGGGGCCAGGACTGGCCCAGCGCCTCCACGGTCATCACCCCGGTCTACGACGGTGAACTGGTCGCCGACGGCGGGTCCAACTACTCGCACATCAACGACCCCGAGGTCAACTCCCTGATCAAGAAGGCCCTGACGCAGGAGCCCGAGGAGGCGGCCAAGACCTGGGAGCAGGCCCACCACCGCATCGTGGAGGAGATCAACCCGGCGGCCCCGGTCTACTACTCGAAGCAGATCCAGCTCTTCGGATCGAACATCGGCGGCGCCCGGTACAGCAACGAGTCGAGCTACATCGACATCAACGACCTGTACCTGAAGCAGCCGTAGCCCGCCGGCCCGGCTGACCGTGGGGGTGCCCGCCCGTCGGGGCGCACCCCCACGGGGGTCGGCTCCACCCGCCGCCGCGTTCCCGAAGAGAGCATCCACCTGCCATGCTTCAGTTCCTCGTTCGCAGGTTGATCGGCGCATGCGTGATCATCTTCCTGATCGGCGCCTTCACCTTCTTCCTGTTCTACACGATCCCCCAGGACTTCGCCGAGCTGTCCTGCGGCAGAAACTGCACCCCACAGAACATCGCGGTGATCCGCGAGAACCTCGGCCTCGACAAGCCCATCACCTCCCAGTTCTGGGAGTTCATGGGGGGCATCGTGAACGGCCGGGACTTCAGCCAGGGCCACTGCTCCGCTCCGTGCCTGGGGGTGTCCTTCGACACCGGAGAGTTCGTCTGGGACTCGATCATGGACCGGTTCCCGCTCACGCTCTCCCTGACGCTCGGCGGACTGGTCATCTTCCTGTTCCTGGGCCTCGGCTCGGGTCTGCTGGCCGCCTGGAAGCGCGGCACCGTCGTGGACAAGGCCGTCAGCGGTGCCTCGATCGTCCTCAGCTCGTTCCAGATCTACTTCCTCGGCCCGATCGTCCTCGGCATCTTCGTGTACCAGTCGGGGATCATGGACAACCCGAAGTACGAGCCGTTCACGGAGAACCCGGTCGCCTGGATGGTCGGTCTGCTCATCCCCTGGTGCGTGATGGCCACCATCTTCACCGCGCAGTACACCCGTATGGCGCGCTCGACCATGATCGAACAGCTTCAGGAGGAGCACGTCCGCACCGCACGGGCCAAGGGCATGAAGCAGCGCTACGTCTTCTTCCGCTACGCCTGGCGGGGATCGCTGATCCCGATCGTCACTATTCTCGGCGTGGACCTCAGCGCGCTGCTGTCCGGGGCCGTGGTCACGGAGTTCACCTTCGACCTCGCCGGCATCGGCCGGCTCGCGGTCGACTCGTCGCTGACCAAGGACCTGCCGGTGACGATGGGCGTCATGCTGTTCGGAGCCTTCTTCATCCTGCTCCTGAACATCGTCGTGGACCTCGCCTACGCCTACATCGACCCGCGTGTGCGGCTCAGCTAGGAGAACTCCGTGAGTACATCGACCAAGACCGAAGGCGAGACGGCCCCCACCGGGCCGGAATCCTTCTTCTCGGTCCGCGACCTGCGGGTGCGGTTCTCCACCGAGGACGGCATCGTCAAGGCGGTCGACGGGCTGTCCTTCGACGTGGAGCGCGGCCGGACCCTCGGCATCGTGGGGGAGTCGGGTTCCGGCAAGTCCGTCACGAACCTCACCGTGCTCGGCCTGCACAACCCCAAGACGACCACCGTCGACGGCGAGATCGTCCTCGACGGCAAGGAACTGGTCACGGCGACCGAGAAGGAGCTGGAGAAGCTCCGCGGCAACAAGGTCGCCATGATCTTCCAGGACCCCCTGACCGCGCTGTCGCCGTACTACACGGTGGGCCGGCAGATCGCCGAGCCGTACATGAAGCACACCGGTGCCTCCAAGAAGGAGGCGCGGGCGCGGGCGATCGAGATGCTGACCAAGGTCGGCATCCCGCAGCCGAAGTCCCGCGTGGACGACTACCCGCACCAGTTCTCCGGCGGTATGCGCCAGCGCGCGATGATCGCCATGGCCCTGGTCTGCGACCCCGACCTCCTGATCGCCGACGAGCCGACCACCGCGCTCGACGTGACCGTCCAGGCGCAGATCCTCGATCTGCTCAAGGACCTCCAGCAGGAGTTCGGCTCGGCCATCGTCTTCATCACCCACGACCTCGGCGTCATCTCCGACATGGCCGACGACCTGCTCGTCATGTACGCGGGGCGGGCGGTGGAGCGCGGCAGCGCCGCCGAGGTGCTGCGCAGCCCGCGGCACCCCTACACCTGGGGCCTGCTCAGCTCGATGCCGCGTCTCGGCGGCAGCCTGGACCAGCCGCTCAGCCCGATCCCGGGCTCGCCGCCCAGCATGCTCAACCCGCCGTCCGGCTGCCCCTTCCACCCGCGCTGCGCGTTCTCGGGGGAGGTGGGCGGCGACCGGTGTGCGACCGAGCGTCCGTCGCTCGGCGAGGGACGCGCCGCGGCCTGCCACCTGACGGCGGAGCAGAAGCAGTCCATCTTCATCGACAAGATCCAGCCCCGGCTGCGCTAGGGAGAAGACCGAGACATGAGCGACGAAGTCACCCTTCCCGCGCAGCAGGGCCCCGCCCCCGCGTCGTCCGAGGTGCTGCTGAAGGTCCAGGGCCTGACCAAGCACTTCCCCGTCTACGGGGGCTTCCCGATCAAACGCAAGGTCGGCGCCGTGCAGGCCGTGGACGACGTCGACCTGACCGTCGGCGCGGGGGAGAGCGTCGGCCTGGTGGGCGAGTCGGGCTGCGGCAAGTCCACCACGGGCCGGCTGATCACCCGGCTCCTGGAGCCGACCGGCGGGAAGATCGAGTACGCGGGCCGGGACATCACCCACGCCTCGCGCAGGCAGTTGGCGCCCGTCCGCTCCGAGATCCAGATGATCTTCCAGGACCCGTACTCCTCGCTGAACCCGCGGCAGACGGTCGGCACGATCATCAAGTCGCCCATGGAGGTCAACGGCATCGACCCCAAGGGCGGCCGGGACAAGAGGGTGCGCGAACTGCTCGAACTCGTGGGTCTCAACCCCGAGCACTTCAACCGCTTCCCGCACGAGTTCTCCGGCGGCCAGCGCCAGCGCATCGGCGTGGCCCGCGCCCTGGCCCTCAACCCCAAGCTGATCGTGGCCGACGAGCCGGTCTCCGCGCTCGACGTCTCGATCCAGGCGCAGGTGGTGAACCTGCTGCAGAAGGTGCAGCAGGAACTGGGCATC
>NZ_JOGV01000047.1:0-84801 GCF_000721365.1 Streptomyces sp. NRRL F-5650
TGGCTATCACTCATGCACACCCCTACGGCTCGGCCTGCCCCCAACCACACGAACCTACTGGCCTTCGACCTTGACCAAACACATAGGGGCACCCCCCCGAGCCGCATTCAGGATCCCGGCCGGGACTCCCGGGCCGGGACCGGTGCCCGGGTCAGGCCGACAGGCGCTCCAGGACCACCGCGATGCCGTCCTCGTCGTTGGAGGACGTCACCTCGTCGGCGACCGCCTTCAGCTCCTCGTGGGCGTTGGCCATGGCCACGCCCCGGGCCGCCCAGCCGAACATCGGGACGTCGTTGGGCATGTCGCCGAACGCGATGGTGTCCGCGGCCTTCAGGCCGAGCCGGCGCGCGGCCAGTGACAGTCCGGTGGCCTTGGACAGGCCGAGAGGCAGCAGTTCGACGACGCCTGCGCCGGCCATGGTCACCGTGACGAAGCCGCCGGCGGCCTGCCGGGCCGCCTCAGCCAGCTCGTCGTCCGACAGGGTCGGATGCTGGATGTAGATCTTGTTCAGCGGCGCCGACCACAGGTCCGAGGCGTCGGTGAGGGGCAGCGCGGGAAGATCGCCCCCGACCTCGTACCCCGGGCCGACCAGGACGTCGCCGTCCAGGCCGTCCCGGCTTGCCGCCAGGTACAGCGGACCGGTCTCCGCCTCGATCTTGGCCAGTGCCACCCCGGCCAGTTGCCGGTCCAGGGTGACGGAGGTCAGCAGCCGGTGCTCCCCGGCGTGGTAGACCTGCGCGCCCTGGCCGCAGACGGCGAGCCCGTCGTAGCCGAGGTCGTCCAGGATGTGCCGGGTCCACGGCACCGCCCGCCCGGTGACCACGATGTGGGCCGCGCCCGCCGCCGTGGCCGTGGCGAGCGCGGCGCGGGTGCGCTGCGAGACCGTGTCGTCGCCGCGCAGCAGCGTGCCGTCGAGGTCGGTCGCGATCAGCCGGTAGGGGAAGCCCCCGGCGGGAGCGGTGCCGGGGACCGCGGCGGTGCCGGTGTCGGTCACTTGGCCACCGGCTCCAGGACCTCCCGGCCGCCCAGGTAGGGCCGCAGCACCTCGGGCACGCGGACCGAACCGTCGGCCTGCTGGTGGTTCTCCAGGATCGCCACGATGGTGCGCGGAACGGCGCACAGCGTGCCGTTGAGAGTGGCCAGCGGACGCACCTTCTTGCCCTCGCGGACGCGGATCGACAGCCGGCGGGACTGGAACTCGGTGCAGTCCGAGGTCGAGGTCAGCTCGCGGTACTTGCCCTGGGTCGGGATCCACGCCTCGCAGTCGTACTTGCGCGCGGCCGAGGAGCCGAGGTCGGCCGAGGCCACGTCGATCACCCGGAACGGCAGTTCCAGCGACGTCAGCCACTGCTTCTCCCACTCCAGCAGGCGCTGGTGCTCGGCCTGCGAGTCCTCGGGGAGGACGTAGGAGAACATCTCGACCTTGTCGAACTGGTGCACGCGGAAGATGCCCCGGGTGTCCTTGCCGTGCGAGCCCGCCTCGCGGCGGAAGCAGGGCGAGAAGCCGGCGTAGCGCAGCGGCAGGCGCTCGGCGTCCAGGATCTCGTCCATGTGGTAGGCGGCGAGCGGTACCTCGGACGTGCCGACCAGGTACAGGTCGTCCTTGTCGAGGTGGTAGACGTCCTGGGCGGCCTGGCCGAGGAAGCCGGTGCCGGCCATCGACTGCGGGCGCACCAGCGCCGGGGTCAGCATCGGCGTGAAGCCGGCCGCGGTGGCCTGCGCGATCGCCGCGTTGACCAGGGCGAGCTCCAGGAGGGCGCCCACGCCGGTCAGGAAGTAGAAGCGCGAGCCGGAGACCTTGGCGCCGCGCTCCACGTCGATGGCGCCGAGCAACTGGCCCAGCTCCAGGTGGTCCCTGGGCTCGAAGCCCTCGGCGGCGAAGTCGCGGTGCGTGCCGTGCGTCTCCAGCGTGACGAAGTCCTCCTCGCCGCCGACGGGGACGTCGGGGTGGACGAGGTTGCCGAGCCGCTGGAGCAGCTCCTGGGTCTCGGCGTCGGCCGCGTCGCGCTCGGTGTCGGCGGCCTTGACGTCGGTCTTGAGCTGTTCGGCCCGCTTGAGCAGCTCGGCCTTCTCGTCCCCGGTGGCCCGGCCGATCAGCTTGCCGAGGCCCTTCTGCTCGGCGCGCAGCTCGTCGAAGCGGACGCCGGACGACCTGCGCCGTTCGTCGGCGGACAGGAGGGAGTCGACGAGTGCGACGTCCTCTCCACGGGCGCGCTGCGACGCGCGCACACGGTCGGGGTCCTCACGGAGCAGGCGAAGGTCAATCACGCGGTCAAGGCTACCGGTGCGCGGTGCCGGCTCTCGACCCACTATTGCCGGACGCGGATCCCGCCCGCCGCGCGACCGGTCAATGAGACGTCGCGGCTTCCCCGGAACGAGGCGCCCCGGGGCATTCCGTTGACCGGATCCCCTTGTGGAGAACGGGACTTGGGGACGGGTCCGTCCACAGGAATCCACAGCCCGGAAAAGTTATCCACAGGGTGTGCGAAAGATCTGTGGACTCACGGAAGCGATCATTCCCCGTTCTTGCGAGCGGTCGGCCCAAACCCTCCAGGGCTCCCCTTTCGAGTGGAAAGGGGGCGCCCGGTGTCACTCCGGAGGATGGCGGGCAAGAAACAGGTGGACGAAGGGTGACCTGCGCCTCTGTGGGCGAAGTGGGGGGTCGTAGGGGGATATGTCGACTGAATGCCGCTTCGTTGTCGACTTGTCCCCAGGTCGAGAAGCGGACCTGTGGATAACTTCTGTGGACAACGCAGGCCGGCGAAAATCAGCCGATAGGTCCGACAGTCAGAACCGGCCGTCCTGGCAGCGCGCCACCCAGTCCGCCGCCGCCACGAACGCCTCGTCCGAGGTGCCCGGCCGCAGCGCGTCCACATCCGTCGGCCCGGCCTCCGCGCGTGGATACGACCCGAGGTAGCGCACCTGCAGACAGGCCCGCTTCAGGCCCATCAGCGCGTCGGCCACCCGCCGGTCGGAGATGTGCCCCTCGGCGTCGATGCAGAAGCAGTAGTTGCCGATACCGGCACCGGTGGGCCGCGACTGCAGCAGCATGAGGTTGATGCCCCGGGTGGCGAACTCGCCCAGCAGATCACGCAGGCCGCCGGGGTGGTCGTCGCGCTGCCACAGCACCACGGAGGTCTTGTCCGCGCCGGTCGGCGCCGCGGGCCGGGCCGGCCGGCCCACCAGCACGAAGCGCGTCTGGGCGTTCTCCGCGTCGTGGATGTCGGCCTCCAGCACCTCCAGGCCGTAGCGCTCCGCGGCGAACTCACCGGCGAAGGCCGCGTCGTACCGGCCCTCCTGTACCAGGCGGGCGCCGTCCGCGTTGGAGGCGGCCGACTCCCAGGCGACGTCCGGCAGGTGCGCCCTGAGCCAGTTGCGCACCTGGGGCTGGGCCGCCGGATGGGCGGTGACCGTCTTGATGTCCGACAGCTTGGTGCCGGGCCGGACCAGCAGCGCGAAGGTGATGGAGAGCAGCACTTCGCGGTAGATCATCAGCGGCTGGCCGGCGACCAGCTCGTCCAGGGTGGTGGTGATGCCGCCCTCGACGGAGTTCTCGATCGGCACGAAGGCCGCCTCCGCCTCGCCGGTGCGCACCGCGTCGAGCGCGGACTGCACCGAGACGTACGGGACCAGTTCCCGGGTCGCCGTCTCCGGGAGGGTGCGCAGGGCGACTTCGGTGAAGGTGCCTTCAGGACCGAGATACGCGTAACTGGCTGGCATGTCCTCACCCTAATGGGCCCGGCGGCACCCGGGCCCACGCGTCTCGCACCACCCCTCGCCGGGGTGACGCGTCGCCGGTTTCACCCCTCCAGGAGCCGCTGCCCCACGTACTCTCCCTCCGCCGCCCCGCCCGGCACCGCGAACAGGCCGCTCGCCTCGTGCCGGATGAACTGCGACAGCGCGTCGCCCCGGTCCAGCTTGCGCTGCACGGGCACGAACCCCCGCAGCGGATCGGCCTGCCAGCAGATGAAGAGCAGGCCGGCGTCCGGGACACCGTCGGCGTCGAAGCCGTCGTGGTACGAGAAGGGCCGCCGGACCATCGCCGCGCCGCCGTTCTGGTCGGGGCGGGTGATCCGGGCGTGGGCGTTGATCGGGACGACGAGCTTCCCGGACCCGTCGGTCTTCTCCAGGTCCATCTCGGTCGTCTCCGTCGCGTCGCTCCCTGCGGACAGCGGCGCCCCGTCGGACTTGCGACGCCCGATGACCTCTTCCTGCGCCTTGAGCGACAGCTTCTCCCAGTCGTCGAGGAGCATGCGGATGCGGCGTACGACGGCGTAGGAGCCGTTCGCCATCCAGGCAGGCCCGCCCTTCCCGGAACCGGACTCCTCGGGCACGAAGATCCGCTCGTCGAAGTCGGCGTCGTCGGGCTTCGGGTTACGCGTGCCGTCGACCTGCCCCATGAGGTTGCGGGCGGTCATGGGGTGGGCGGTGGCGCCGGGTGAACGGTTGAAGCCGTTCATCTGCCAGCGGACCCGGGCGGCCGTCCCCGCGTCCCGCTGGATCGCGCGCAGCGCGTGGAAGGCCACCAGGGCGTCGTCGGCGCCGATCTGTACCCACAGGTCGCCGTTGCTGCGGTTCTTGTCGAGGTGGTCGGAGGAGAAGTCGGGGAGCGGGTCGAGCGCGGCCGGGCGCTGCTTCTCCAGTCCGGTGCGGCCGAAGAAGCTGTGGCCGAAGCCGAAGGTGACGGTCAGCGAGGAGGGACCGGCGTCCCGGGCCACGTCGGTGTCCCGGCTCCCGGCCGGCTCGCCCGCCATCAGCCGTCGGGCCGTGTCCGACCAGCGGCGCAGCAGGGCGGCTGCCTCCTTGCGGCCGGCGCCCGCCGCGAGGTCGAAGGCGACGAGGTGCCCGCGGGCCTGCAGAGGACTGGTGATGCCGGGCTGATGTTTCCCGTGAAACATCGCCCGCTTGCTGCCGAGCGAGGTGAGAGGCGTGGCGGCGGCGGAGGGCGCGGCGGCGTAGCCCGCGGCGGCGCCCGCCGCGCCGAGGACGAGCCCGGTGGCACCGGCGGTGCCGAGCAGGCGGCGCCGCGAGAGGCCCTCGCGGGTCGTCTCGCGGTTCCGGGCCTCCGGGGTGGACTGGTCAGCCATGGTGCGGTTCAGCCGATCTGCGCGTTCTTGGAGAGGGTCACCTGGTCGATGTCGGAGGTCCGTACGGTGACGGCGACTTCCCAGTCTCCGGCCATCGGGATCTGTACTCCGCTCGCCGACCAGTGGCCGGTGGTGATGTGGTCGGGGGCGACGGGCAGGGGCCCGACGTCCTTGGCCTTCTGGGTGAGCGCCACCTTCACCTCGGGGATGTCCAGGGCGGTCCCGTCCGGGCGCTCGACGTAGAGGTGCAGGTCGTTGGCGCCGACCCGGGCGGGGTCGAGTTCCACCCGGACGACGCCCTTGCCGTTCTGGCCGCCGGTGTCGAAGGGCATGTCCAGGGTCACCGCGCCGGTGGAGGGGGCCGCGGTGGCGGCGGAGGCCGCTCCGGCCGCCTTGGCCTCCTCCTCGGTGCGGCCCGGCTCGGTCTGGGTCAGGACGGTGGTGACCACGAGCAGGACGACGGCGACGCCCGCCTCGGCGAGTACGGAGCGGCGCAGTCCGAAGCGGTGCGGGTCGGCGTCCCGCTGCCGTTTCTGCCGGGCGGCGTCCACGGCCGCGCGCTGCCGGGCGAGCTGCGCGGCGCGCTGCGAGTCCCCGGGGCCCTTCCCCGCGCCGGACGCCTTTCCGCCGGTCCTGACCTGCTTCACGGCTCCCCCGGGCGCAGCCGCTCCCGTCCCGCCCTTCTCCGTGGCTCCGTCCTTCCCCGTGGCTCCGGCCTTGCCCCCGGCCCCGGCCTGCTGCGCGGCCTTCGCCGTGTCGTTCTTGCCGCCGCCCGGCGTGACCGCGGCCTCCTTCTTCCGCTGCCCGGCGACGACCGGCACCCCGTCCGCCAACTGCGCCGTCCACCGCCGGGAGAAGTACGCGACGCCGACGAGCACCACCACGAGCCCGATCTTGACGAGGAGCAGTTGCCCGTACCGGGTGTCGGTGAAGGCCGTCCAGGAGCCGAGCTGGCGCCAGGACTGGTACGCGCCGGTCGCCACCAGCGCGACCACACTGCCGAAGGCGAGGCGCGAGAACCGGCGTACGGCGACCGCGGGCACCGGTGTGTCCGCCGGGCCGCGGTACAGGGCGACGAGCAGCGCGGTGAGACCGCCGAGCCAGGTGGCGACGGCGATCAGGTGGACGACGTCGACCGGCATGGCGAGGCCGGCCTGGAGGCCGACGGAGGCGTGCTCGGACATGGCCCAGGTCGCCGCGAGGCCCACCGCCACGACACTGCCGCCGACCGCCAGCCCGAAGGTGAGGTCCCGCCGTTCCTCGTCCTCCCTCTTGTCGTACGCGCCGAAGAGGACGGCGATGAACAGCGCGGCCGCCGCGAGCAGCAGCAGCCGGGAGACCAGCGCGGCGCCGGACTTGGTCTGCAGCACCTCGCCGAGCAGGCCCAGGTCGAAGACGTCGGCGACCTTCCCGGAGCCGGTGTAGGAGCCGCGCAGCAGCAGGAGCAGGAGGGTGGCGGCGGTCAGCGCGAGCCAGCCGGAGACGACGAGCCGCTGCACGACGCGCACCCCGGAGCCGCGCGGCCAGCAGGCGAGCACGAAGGCGGCGCCGCCCACCAGGACGGCGAACGCGGCGTACGACACGTACCGTCCGACGCCGTACAGCCCGCCGACGAACCCGCCGCCCGCCGCCTGCGCGGAGACGGAGACCGAGGTCTCGGAGGGGGCGCCGACGGAGAAGGTGTAGGCGCCGGCGACCGGGTGGCTGTCGGCGGAGACGACCTGGTAGGTCACCGTGTAGGTGCCGTCGGGCAGCCCGGCGTGGAGTTTCACGGCGTACGTCGTGCCGCCGGTGCCCGACGGGCTGCCGTCGTCGACGCGCTTGCCCTTGGGGTCGAGGACGCGCAGCGAGTCGCCGTCCATGGAGACCGATTCGGAGAAGGTGAGCGACACCTGGGCCGGAGCCTTGTCGACCACCGCCCCCTGCCGGGGGTCGCTGCCGGTCAGAGCGGCGTGCGCGGAGGCCGGTCCGGCGGCGGCCAGCAGTGCGCAGGCCGCGGCCAGGAGCAGCAGCACCAGGGTCCGGACGCGCGGGGCGATGGTCTGCGTCAAGGTGGTCCCTCCCTCAGTGTCCGGAGTCTTCGGTGTGTCCGGAGTGTCCGGTGGTCGGCTGGTAGGTGGCCGCCTTCACGGGCATCTTGACCGTGACGGGGTCGGAGTGGGCGAAGTGCAGTTCGACGGCGACGGACTGCCCCTGCTTCGGCTGGTGCTTCAGCTTCTCGAACATCAGGTGGTTCCCGCCGCTCTTGAACACGAGTTGACCGTGGGCGGGCACCTCGAGACGGTCGACCTCCTTCATGGTCCCCCCGACGGTCTCGTGCACGGTGACCTCGCCGGCCTCGCTGGTGACGGAGGTCAGTTGGTCCGCGGTGCCGCCCTCGTTGGTGATCGTGAGGAACCCGGCCGCCATGGAGTCGGAGACGGGCTGCGGTATGTAGGCGGCGTCGACGGAGAGTTCGGCGCCGGAGGCCGGGGAGCCGGAGTCCGAGCCGCCGCAGCCCGCGAGGACCAGGGCACCGGCCACCGCGACGGCCGCGAGCACGGGACGCCTCACGGGTTCTCCCCCTTGATCAGCTTGGGCAGGTCCTTGGTGTAGTCGTCGACCGTGGCGTCCTCGCCGTACAGGACGTAGCCCGCGTCGGACTTCGGGGAGAAGGCGACGACCTGGGTGCCGTGGGTCGAGACGACCTTGCCGTCCTTGTCCTTGGTCGGCGGGTCGATCGAGATGCCGAGGGTGCGGGCGCCCGCCTGGATGGTGTCGAAGTCGCCGGTCAGGCCCACGATCTGCGGGTCGATGCCCTTGAGCCACTTGCCGAGCGCGGCCGGGGTGTCGCGCTCGGGGTCGGTGGTGACGAACACGACCCGCAGCTCGTCCTGCTCCTTCTGGGAGAGCTGCTTCTTGGCCACGGCGATGTTGTTCATCGTGAGCGGGCAGACGTCGGGGCAGTGGGTGTAGCCGAAGTAGATGAGGGTGGGCCTGCCGGCGGTCTGCTCGCGCAGGTCGTACTTCTTGCCCTGAACGTCGGTGAGGACCAGGTCGGGTTTGGCGAAGGGCTTGTCGAGGACGGTGGCGGCCTGCCGGCTGCTGTCCTCGGAGACCACGGTCACGGGCTTGTCGCTGTCGGCGCCGCTGCCGCAGGCGGACAGGGTCAGACAGCCGGCGGCGGCCACGGCGGCCAGGGCGAACGTCTTCTTGCGCATAGAGAAATGTCCCAGATGTGAGGTGCTCCGGTGCGCGCCGGGACCCGTCGGACGGACCGACGGAGGTGATGCCCGGCGCGCACCGGACGAGATGATGCGCCGGCGAGGTCACGCCGACGCACCGGCACAGGCGTTGTTACGCCGCGCCGGAGCTGCGCCGACGGCCGGCCAGCACGCCGTAGCCGACGCCCGCCGCACCGACGACGATGCCGACGACGCCGAGGACCCGGGCGGTGGTGTCACTGCCGGAGTCCGACGAGGAGGTGTCGGCGGCGGTGTTCTCCGCGGCGGCCTCGGTGTCGCCGGCCTTCGAGTCCGAGGAGCCCGAGGCGCCGTGGGCGTCGTCCTCGGCCGCGGAGAGCTTGAGCACGGGCGCCGGGGTGTCGGGCTCCTCCTGGCCCTCCTGCGGCACCTCGATCCAGCGCACGACCTCCTTGTTGGAGTACGTCTGGATCGCCTTGAACACCAGCTCGTCGGCGTCCTCGGGCAGCGCGCCGATGGAGACCGGGAACTTCTGGAAGTAGCCGGGCTCGACACCCTTGCCGTCCGCGGTCCAGGTCACCTTGGTGACGACCTCGGTGATCTGCTTGCCGTGCGACTCCAGCGGCTTGGCCGGCTTGGCCTTGGTGACCTCGGACGTCCAGCCCGGCACCGGCTGCGGCATCACGGACGCCAGCGGGTGGTCGGTGGGGAAGGTGACCTCCAGCTTGGTGGTGGAGGCGTTGTCGCGCTCGTTGGGGACCTTGAAGTCGACGACCGCGTAACCGCCCTTGGCGGCCGTGCCCTCCGGCTGCACGCCGACGTGGGCGAAGGCGGGGGCGGACAGGGCGAGGACGGCGAGGCCGGACACGACGCCGGCGGCGGCGATACGGGAAGCCTTCATGGACGGAGTACTCCGCTTCGTGTGGACACCGGTGCTCGGCCGGTGCCGGATGACAGGAGGGATGCGCGCACGCGCGCGTGCCGCACGACGGCGGCCCCTCCCGCGGGAGCGGAACGGTGGTCGCGTCGTGTCAGGCGGCGAGGGCGAACGCGTCGCTCGGCGGACCGCGCCTGATGACCGTGTGCTGGAGCGCGGTGGTCCGGGGCCGCGCCGGCACCCACGGAGCGGGGCGCGGCGGACGCGGGCCGGTGCCCGGGGCTCCGGCCAGCCCGGCGTGCAGGGCGCGCACCAGGAAGAGCGCGGCGCGCAGGGCGCGGACGAACGCCGCTTCGGCCACGCAGTGGGCCGAGTGCGCCGACAGTTCGACGAGCCGGGCCAGGGCCAGGTCCCCGCGTCGCAGCAGCCAGCCCGCGGCCAGGGCCGCCAGGACGTGGCCCAGCAGCATCGGCAGGGACGGCAGCAGTGCGGCGGAGGCTCCGGCGCCGGACACGGCGTCGGCCGTGTGGTGCGCCGCGCCGGTGGTGGCGTCGGGGGCGATCCGCGCGTCGGTGAGGATGCGCTGGGCCTGGGTCGGGCTGATCGCCGCCGCGGTGGTCCCGCAGACCAGGCGTGCGGCCTGCTGGACCAGCGAGGCGTCGGACAGCGCCTCCGTCCCGGTGCCGGTCGCGGTGGCCGGGGCGGCGACGGCGCTGCCGTGCTGGCCCAGCCCGAACAGGATGTGCAGCGCGGTCTGCCCGAGGGACAGCAGCGTCACGATGCCGGCCAGCGAACGCCGGCGTCCGGCGAGCGGCACGGCGACCAGGACCGCCCCGAGGAATCCCGTGCCCAGCGCCCACGGCGGAACGGTGGCGCAGGAGGCGAGGGTGTGCCCCGCCGCGGCCAGCACGACGCAGACCGCGGCGAACACCGCGGCCCGCAGCATCCGGAGGTCGTTCCCGGAGCGCGCCGATGGCGGGTGGGGGGCAGTCATGGCGGGCTCATCATCGCACCCGCGGCCCCCGCGCCGTACGGCAGGTCCACAAGATGCCGTACGACCGGAAGGTGGGGAACGGCACCGAAGGTCACCTTCTGTCGTGGGCCGCCCGCGCATACACCGATCGGCGGCACCGGCGCATCCGCCGGACGAGCGGTGTCACCGCCGCGGTGTGCTTACACCCGGGGGTGAGGGGCAATACGTATCGGTATGTCGAGCCGCGGCCGGGAGGCTGGAGCATGAGCATCTGGTGGTCACTCCATTTGCGGCGCGAGGCTGCGAGCGTGCCCCTGGCCCGCCGCCTGCTGATCGGCACCATGGAGACCGCGGGCGTCGATCCCGACATCTCCTTCGACCTCTCCGTCGCGCTGAGCGAGGCCTGCGCCAACGCCGTCGAGCACGGCGGGAACGACGGACCCGGCGAGGCCTACCGCGTCACGGCCTACCTCGACGGCGAGCGGTGCCGCATCGAGGTCGCCGACACGGGCCCCGGTTTCCCCGCCGCCGCTCCGGGCGGCCCGCAGGGAGTGGCCCGTCCGGCGCCCCCGGAGGCGGAGAGCGGCCGGGGCCTGTGCCTCATCCGGGAGCTCGCCGACCACGTCCACATCGGGAGCGCGCCGGGGCACGCCGGTGCCGTGGTGAGCTTCGACAAGATCCTCAAGTGGCGCGAGAACGCCCCGCTGGTGGCCGTCTGACGGGCACAGCCGCGCGGAACGCCGACGGCCGGGCACCCCGCGGTGCCCGGCCGTCGTACGACAAGAGGTCAGCCCTTCAGCGCGGCCATCCACTCCTCGACCTCGTCCGAGCGGCGCGGCAGGCCGGCGGAGAGGTTCCGGTTGCCGTCGGCGGTGACGAGGATGTCGTCCTCGATGCGCACGCCGATGCCCCGGTACTCCTCGGGCACGGTCAGGTCGTCGGCCTGGAAGTACAGCCCCGGCTCGACGGTCAGCACCATGCCGGGCTCCAGCGTGCCGTCGACGTACGACTCCACGCGCGCCGCGGCGCAGTCGTGGACGTCCATGCCGAGCATGTGGCCGGTGCCGTGCAGCGTCCAGCGGCGCTGCAGGCCCAGCTCGAGGACGCGCTCGACGGGGCCCTCGACCAGACCCCACTCGACGAGCCGCTCGGCCAGCACGCGCTGGGAGGCGTCGTGGAAGTCCCGGTACTTGGCGCCCGGCTTCACCGCCGCGATGCCGGCCTCCTGGGCGTCGTACACGGCGTCGTAGATCTTCTTCTGCAGCTCGCTGTAGCGGCCGTTGATCGGCAGCGTGCGGGTGACGTCGGCGGTGTAGTACGTGTGCGTCTCCACGCCGGCGTCGAGCAGCAGCAGGTCGCCGGAGCGGACCGGGCCGTCGTTGCGGACCCAGTGCAGGGTGCAGGCGTGCGGTCCCGCGGCGCAGATGGAGCCGTAACCGACGTCGTTGCCCTCCACGCGCGCGCGGAGGAAGAAGGTGCCCTCGATGTAGCGCTCGCTGGTCGCCTCGGCCTTGTCGAGGACCTTCACGACGTCCTCGAAGCCGCGCACGGTGGAGTCGACGGCCTTCTGCAGCTCGCCGATCTCGAACTCGTCCTTGACCAGGCGGGCCTCGGACAGGAAGACGCGCAGTTCCTCGTCGCGCTCGGCGGTGACCTTGTCGGTCAGGGCCGCCTCGATGCCGGCGTCGTAGCCGCGCACAACCCGCACCGGGCCGGTGGCCTCGCGCAGGGCGTCGGCCAGTTCGCGCACGTCGGAGGCGGGGATGCCGTACAGCTTCTCGGCCTCGGTGAGGGAGTGGCGGCGGCCGACCCACAGCTCGCCCTGCCCGTTCAGCCAGAACTCGCCGTTCTCCCGGTTCGAGCGCGGCAGCAGGTAGATCGTCGCGGTGTGTCCGCCGTCCTTCGGCTCCATGACCAGGACGCCGTCCTCGGTCTGGTTGCCGGTCAGGTAGGCGTACTCGACCGAGGCGCGGAAGGAGTACTCCGTGTCGTTGGAGCGGGTCTTCAGGTTGCCCGCGGGGATCACCAGGCGCTCGCCGGGGAAGCGGGCCGACAGCGCGGCACGGCGGGCGGCGGTCTCGGCGGCCTGGGCGATCGGCTCCAGGTCGCGCAGCTCCGTGTCGGCCCAGCCGGACTTCATGTTCTCGGCCAGCTCGTCGGACACGCCCGGGTACAGGCCGTTCTTGCGCTGCTTGATGGGCTCCTCGGTCTCGGTCTCGGCCTCCGGGCCCGCTGCGTCAACAGCAAGATCAGATACTGCCGGGGTGAGCTCCTCCGCCACGGTCATCCTCCTAGATACGGCACTGGACCACGTCCATCGTACGGTCGTACGGAAGGGGGCCCAGGGGCGAAGGGCCTGTTACGCGAAGGCGCTACCGTCCGTTATGCGCGACATGCGGGGCGTCAGGGCGGACGGAGTGTCCGTTAATCGAACCGGACTGCCAGCAGGACGACGTCCTCCTCCGAGTCCGCCTCCGCCTTCCCGCCGGGCAGCACGGTGCGCAGGACGTGCTCGACGACCGCGTCCGGGTCCTGGCGCGCGGCCCGGGGAACTGCGGCCGCCGCCGCGTGCAGCCTGGCGAAGGCTCGGTCGGCCGGGTCGCCGGTGCGGTGCAGCAGGCCGTCGGTGTAGAGCAGAACCGTCTCTCCCGGTTCGGCCTGGAGTTCCACGCTGGGCGCCTCCCAGCAGGCGAGCATGCCGAGCGGCGCGGAGAGGGAGGTCTCGACGAACTCCGTGCGCCGCTCCCCGATCAGCAGGGGCGGGCAGTGTCCGGCCCCGGCGAGGGTGATCCGGCGCAGCGCGGGCTCGCAGTAGCCGAAGAGCGAGGTGGCCGAGCGGGCGGGCTCGGTGAGCCGCAGCAGCAGCTCCAGGTCGGACAGGACGGCGACCGGATCCTCGCCCTCCATCACGGCGTACGCCCGCAGCGAGGCGCGCAGCCGGCCCATCGCGGCGACCGCGCCGGGCCCCGACCCGGTGACGGAGCCGACGGCGAGACCGAGGGCGGCGTCCGGCAGCGGCAGCGCGTCGTACCAGTCGCCCCCGCCGAGCGGACCGGTGCGGTGCCGGGAGGCGAGCCGCACACCGGGCACCCGGGGGAGGCGGGAGGGGAGCAGGTCCTCGGTCATCGTCGCCATGGCGGCGCGGGTGCGCTCGACCTCCAGGAGGCGGGCCAGGTGCTGCGCGGCGTGGCGGGCGTACAGCCCGGCGAGGTGGCGCTGCCGCTCGCCCGGTTCGGCGGGCTCGTCGTAGAGCCACACGGCGGCGCCGAGACGCCCGGTGCCCTCGGTGCGGAGGGGGAGGGTGTAACTGGCGGCGTAGCCGAGGCGGGCGGCGACCTCGCGGTGACGGGGGTCGAGGGCCTTCTCGGCGAGCAGGTCGGGTTCGGCGATGCCGTCCTCGTCGACCGGCAGTCCGTCCAGGATCCGCCCGTAGGACAGGCAGCCGCGGGGCACGGTCTCGATGTGGCCGAGGTCGGCGCGGGCGAGGCCGAGTCCGACGGTGGTGTCGGGGCCGAGTCCGTCGGACGGTTCCAGCACGACGAGACCGCGCCGGGCGCCGGCCAGGGCGGCTCCGGCGCGCAGCAGTTCCTGGAGCCCGTCGGCGAGGGTGTCCGTGCGCACCAGGCGCTCGGTCAGTTCGTGCAGGGTCGTCAGGTCCGAGACCCAGCCGGCGAGCCGGTCCTGGAGCAGGGCGCCGGGGGCACAGGAGGTGTCCGTGACGGCCGGGGTGTCCGTCGTGGGGGGTCCGGTCGCCGGGGAGGTGTCCGTGGCGGCGGACGCGACAGTGTGTGCGGGGGACGGAACCGTGGAATCGATTCCGGCCACTTTCGCGGGGTGCGGGGCGTTCATGGCGTCCGGCCGTTCGACCGGCGCTTACTGCTCAAAAGCATCGCAAACCCCCATGTCCTTCTGCGCCGCTAGCAGTGTCTCCACATGTACACGCACTCGTAAGGGGATGTCCAGCATTGTCCTGCTGGGATTCCTGGTGTCCGTGGGGTGTGAGCGGACTCCTTCTCGACCCCTTGCGGAAATACGGAATTGGCTTGAAACTGCCCCAGAGGACGGCTTGTTGCGGTCGACTGGGGGTGCTTCACGGAGCGTCACAGCGGTCGTGATGGGTACGTACTCGGAGAAGGCCGGGGGTGGTTGGGGGCCACCTGGGAACCTGGCGACGGACCCGGGCGTCCTATCCACCGACGACCGTGCCCCATCCTCCCGTGGCGGAGGCGGAGAGAAATACGCGCGACAACAAACGCCATACTTCGCCACCCCGCGCCACGCCCACGCTTTTGACAGACGCGGTGGCCGGACCGTCACGGACGCAGTCAGTGCTCGACCCACAGGGGTTTCCCTTGCCCTTGGCGGAGGTGTTCCCCGGGATGGCCCCGCGGGGGCGTTTCCCGGCAGGGGTGTGATGCGCCACCAGCAACGCACAGCGAAGTGATCGACACATGGTGTGAAGTGACCACGGTGTTGCCAGGCGTGCAACGGAAAGGAACGAGCGCTCATGCGCGAGATCCTCGGAAGGCGACGCAGGCTGCTGTCCCCGCACGACGACGGGCGGCCTGAGCTGATCGGCGCGGCCCTGACCTACGCGACGCAATGGCAGTGGCCCGTACTCCCGGGCGCGGCGGCCGACCCGCGGGCACGGTCGCGCTGTGCCTGCCCCGACCCCGAGTGCACGGTGCCGGGCGCCCATCCCTTCGACCCCGGTCTCCTCGCGGCCACCACCGACGCCCGCATGGTGCGCTGGTGGTGGGGCAACCGGCCGACCGCCCCGATCGTCCTGGCCACCGGGGGCGCCGCCCCGTGCGCCGTCTCCCTGCCCGCCCTCCCGGCGGCCCGCGCGCTCGCCGCGCTCGACCGCGCCGGGATGCGGCTCGGCCCGGTCGTCGCCTCGGCCCACCGCTGGGCGCTGCTGGTCAGGCCGTACTCCATGGAGCAGTTGGGCGAGCTGCTCTACGCCAAGGACTTCGTCCCCGGCTCCCTGCGCTTCCACGGCGAGGGCGGCTATCTTGCGCTGCCCCCGTCCGAGACCGGTGCGGGCGCCGTCCGCTGGGAGCGGGCGCCGCTGCCCGGATCCGCCGCGCCCTGGGTGCCGGACGTGGAGGCCGTGGTGGACGCGGTGGTCGACGCCCTCACCCGTACGGGTGTGAGCGCGCCCGAGCTGTAGGGGCGACCGGCGCGCCGGGTCCGGGCCCGCTCGGGGTCGGTGCGTCCGTGTCGTCCGCGCCCGCTAGCGAGCGTCGTCGTCCTCCACACCATGCCGCTTCGTGCGCCGCTGCACGCGGGGGAGCACCGCGCCGCCGGACCGGTCGTGCCGGACCGGATCGCGCGGGGGTGCGCTGCGCCGGGCCGGACCGTGCGCGGTGCCATCGATGGACGGCGCTCCACGGGGCGGTGCCGGGAGTGGTGGTGGGGGCGAGGACAACTCACCTGTGCAAACGGCGAGTTGGCGGACGACTGCGGTGAGTGCACGACCCGGCGCACAGAAAGGCCCGGTTGCTGGCGACGGGGGATGCACCAGCAACCGGGCTACTGGAACGGTAACAAGAGATCGGCGGTTAGCAAATTCGATCTCTTGTTTCCGGTCACCGACTGGCTTGTCTTCGCGGGGAGTTGTGACCGGTATCACGCGTCCGGGACCGCCTCCCCGGCTGACCGGTCGGTCAGCCGGGGACGGCCCGGGCGGTCGGGCGTCAGCTCAGCGTGACCTGGCGGTTGGTCAGACCACCGCGCGCCCGGCGCTCGTCGTGCGTGAGCGGAGCGTCCGCGGCCAGTGCCTCGGCGAGCCGCTCGGCGAACTCCGCGGCCGGCTTCTCGATGTCCTGCGCGGTGACCCCGCTCGGCAGGTCCCACACCGGCACGGTGAGCCCGTGGGCGCGGAACGAGCCGATGAGACGGGTGCCCTCGCCGAGGGACGACCGGCCCGCTGCGTGCAGCCGGGCAAGGGCGTCCAGAAGCCGCTCCTCCTCGTGCGGCATGACCCAGCGCAGGTGGTTCTTCTCCGGCGTCTCGCACCAGTAGGCGGCGTCGACGCCCTGCAGCCGGACGGTCGGGATGGCCGCGGCGTTGGCCCGCTCCAGGGAGGCGGTGACGTCCGGCGTGGCGTTCTCCGGGTCCGGCACCCAGAACTCGAAGCCCGAGTGCACCTCCGGCTCGAAGGCGCCCTCGGGCGCGAGCAGGTCCTGCAGCCGGGGCCCGTCGGCGGGCGCGCGGCGCCCCTGCACCGGGGTGCCCGGCTCGGCGGTCAGGGCCCGCGCGAGGGTGTCGGCGAGGTCGCGGCTGATGTCGCCCGACGCCGTGTCGTTCTGCAGGCCGAGCAGGACCGAGCCGTCGTCGCGGCGCAGGGCGGGCCAGGCCATCGGCAGCACCGTGGCCAGCGTGACGGAGGGGACGCCCTCGGGCAGGCCGTCCCGCAGGGTCAGCCCGACCGTCGCCGCCGGCACCAGCTCCCGCAGCGCCACCCAGTCGCACTCGCCGGCCAGCCCCTCGAACGGGCGCTGCACCAGCGCGGTCGTGGCCTGCGCGGCACTCCGGCCGTGGCAGGCCTTGTACCGTCGGCCGCTGCCGCAGGGGCAGGGCTCGCGGGCGCCGACGACCGGGACCTCGGCATCGTCGAGCTGGGGCCGCTTGGCCTTGGTCTGGGGTCGCTTCTTGGCCATCGTGGGTGTCTCCCGGTTACGGCTCTACTCGTACGGGCGCGAGCCTAGCCGTTCCGGACCCGGCCGACGGGACCCTGTGGACGACGGGCCGCCTGTGGACAACTCGCCGCAGCCTGCCCAGGGATCGGCCCGAGTCCCAGGGTTTTCAGCCCAAGTCGTCGAAGGCGTCCGCGAAGTCCAGGCCGGGGATCTCCGAGACCGCCGGTGCCGCGATGCGGGAGGCGAAGTCGTCCCGCCGCTGCCCGGCGTCCGGGTCGTGCACGTCGTCGTGGACGACGACCCAGACCGTGACCTCTCCGCGGACGTCGTCCCGTACGCCCCAGTCGTCGGCGAGCGCCGTGATGATGTTCAGCCCGCGGCCGCCGTGCGCGGTGACCGAGGGGGTCGCCGGAGCCGGGCGGGTCGGGCCGCCGCCGTCCGTGACCTCCACCAGCAGGCGTCCGCCGGAGTCCACCTGCCACGCGGCGCGGACGTCTCCGTCCCCGGCCAGGGCGTCGCCCAGCGGCCGGCCGTGCCTGCAGGCATTGCTCAGCAGTTCCGAAAGGACCAGTACAGCGTCGTCGATGACCGATTCCGCCACGCCGTTTCTGCGCAACTCGTCACGCATACGGTGTCTTGCTCGCCCCACGCCCGCAGGGCCATGGGGCACGGCCATGCTCGACGACGTGGGCACCTCCTGTGCCACCACCAGCGCCACCCCCGAGACCTCCTTTGCCCCACGCCACGGTGTGGATGCCCTCTGGCTCGGAGCCGGAAACCGGCCGATCCCCCTCCGGTGACGCATTCGACACGATCGAACACGCACCGAACGCGCCGGAGCACTCCCTGTAATCACATGGCTGGATCCGGACGGTACGGGCGGGCTGCCGCAGAGACGGAAACGGGCGGCCGGGCCCCCGGCCCGTCGGCCTCCGATTTGTTGCCCTCCCGGTCCGCCGGTCCGCCGGTTCGCCGGTTCGCCGGTTCGCCGGATCGCCGGTTCGCCGGATCGCCGGATCCGGGGTCGCCGGGCCGAGAGGTCGGCAGACCGGGAGGGCGGTAGGCCGGGAGGGCGGTAGGCCGGGAGGCGGCGGATCAGCGGCCCAGGTGGTCCAGGACGGCGCGCGGCCGGTTGGTGATGACGGCGTCCACGCCCAGGCCGACGCAGAGATCCACGTCGGCCGTCTCGTTCACCGTCCACACGTGCACCTGGTGGCCGGCCTGCTTCAGGCGCTCGACGTACGCCGGGTGATTGCGCACGATCCGGATCGACGGGCCCGCGATCCGGACACCCGTGGGCAGCCGCCCGTCGCGCAGCCGGGGCGAGATGAACTGCATCAGATAGACCGTCGGCAGCGTCGGCGAGGCGGCCCGTACCCGGTGCAGCGACCGGGCCGAGAAGCTCATCACCCGCACCGGGGACTCCTCGGCCGAGGCCGGGGCGTCGAGTCCGAACCGCTTCAGGAGCAGCAGCAGCCGCTCCTCCACCTGCCCCGCCCAGCGCGTGGGGTGCTTGGTCTCGATGGCCAGCTCCACGCGCCGGCCCGCGTCGGCGACCAGTTGGAGCAGCCGTTCCAGGGTCAGGACCGAGGTCTCCTCCCGGTCCTCGGGCCGGTGCTCCCAGTCGGGCTGCTCGTCGCGCGTGCGCCAGAACTCCCGGGTCCGGCGGGCGCCGAAGTCCAGGGCGGCGAGGTCGGCGAGCTCGAGGGCGGACACCGCGCCGCGGCCGTTCGACGTACGGTTGACGCGCCAGTCGTGGACGCAGACGAGGTGGCCGTCGGCGGTCAGGCGGACATCGCACTCCAGTGCGTCCGCCCCGTCCTCGATCGCCTTCCGGTACGCGGCCAGGGTGTGCTCCGGGGCCTCCTCGGAGGCTCCGCGGTGGGCGACGACCTGAGTCCGGTGCTGTCGTACGTGGGTCACCGCGTCATGGTGCCACCGCGGGCGGGTAGACGTGCCATCGGCGGAATCGGCATTGAGTCCGTTTAGTCTTGGATGACCTGTGTAAAGGACGGTCGGGGACCCACAGCAACCGCTTATGGTGCCCTGACGGCCCGTGGGAAAAGCTGATGCCATACAAAATCACCGGCACATCCGTATCGCGCCGGACCGTGGAGCAGCGCGTGAGCGTGGCTGAGCGCGACCAGGGTGAGCGACAACCAGCCGTGGAGCGAGGAGAAAAGCTGTGAGCACCGAGAACGAGGGCACCGCGGTACCCCCGGCCCCGTCCGCACCCCCCGTGCCGGTCGATGCTCCCGCTGCCTCCCCCCAGCCCCCCGCCCCCCAGACTCCGGCTCCGGTGTCCCAGGACCACCAGGCACCCCACGACCACCAGGCACCCCACGACCACCAGGCACCCCAGGACCACCAGGCACCCCAGGGCGGCGAGGCCCCCCGGGGCTCGTCGGCTCCCGACGCCTCGTGGCCCCCGCCCCCGCCGCCGGGCACCCCGGCCCAGCCTCCGGCGTACGGCGGAGGTGCCGGCGGCTTCGGCAGCGGAGGCTTCGGCGACGGTTCCGGCGGCGGCGCGGGCGGCTGGGGAGCCTCGTACCAGCAGCCGGCCCCGAAGCCGGGCCGCGGGCGGGGCGGTCTGGTCGCCGGTGTCCTGATCGCCGCGCTGGTCGCGGGCGGCCTGGGCGGCGGGCTCGGCTACACGCTGGCCAGGAACAACGACGAGGGCGGCTCCACCACGGTCTCCGCCTCCGACACCGGCGGCTCCCTCAAGCGGGAGGCGGGCACCGTCGCCGGTGTGGCGGCCAAGGCACTGCCCAGCACGGTCACCATCCAGGCCGAGGGAAGCAACGGCGAGGGCGGCACCGGCACCGGGTTCGTCTTCGACAAGGAAGGCCACATCGTCACCAACAACCACGTGGTGGCGGAGGCGGTCGACGGCGGCAAGCTCAGCGCGACCTTCCCCGACGGCAAGAAGTACGACGCCCAGGTGGTCGGCCACGCCCAGGGCTACGACGTGGCGGTCATCAAACTGGAAAACGCCCCCTCGGACCTGAATCCCCTCCCGCTGGGCGACTCCGACAAGGTCGCCGTGGGTGACTCGACGATCGCCATCGGCGCCCCGTTCGGCCTGTCCAACACGGTGACCACGGGCATCATCAGCGCCAAGAACCGCCCCGTGGCCTCCAGCGACGGCAGCGCCGACAGCAAGGCGTCGTACATGAGCGCCCTGCAGACCGACGCGTCGATCAACCCGGGCAACTCCGGCGGTCCGCTGCTGGACGCGCAGGGCAACGTCATTGGCATCAACTCGGCGATCCAGTCGACCAGCAACGGCGGCTTCGGCACCGGTCAGGCCGGTTCCATCGGCCTGGGCTTCGCGATCCCCATCAACCAGGCCGAGTTCGTCGCCCAGCAGCTCATCAAGAACGGCAAGCCGGTGTACGCGAAGATCGGTGCCTCCGTCTCCCTGGAGGAGACGACGAGCGGCGCCAAGCTCACCGAGCAGGGCGTGGGCGGCTCCGACCCCGTGGAGAAGGGCGGCCCCGCCGACGACGCGGGCCTCAAGCCCGGGGACGTCATCACCAAGCTCGACGACCGGGTCATCGACAGCGGCCCGACCCTGATCGGCGAGATCTGGACCCACAAGCCCGGCGACAAGGTCACGGTCACCTACGAGCGCGGCGGCAAGCAGCACACCACCGAGGTCACCCTGGGCTCGAAGACCGGCGACGACTGACGCCGCTTCCGCAGCACCACGGCCGTTCACTTCGCCACCGGGATCTGCCCCCGGTGGCGAAGTGCGTCAGGGGGACAGGTGGGCGAGCCGCAGCAACGGCCACCGCCCTCCGCGCGGGGTCAGACGACGAGGACCCGGCGCCCGCGCGTGTGACCGGCCTGGCTGTCGACGTGCGCGGCGGCGGCATCGGCCAGCGGGTAGACCTTCTCGACCGGGATGTGGAGCTTCCCGCGCGAGATCAGGCCGACGGCCTCGGCGAGCGCCGCCGGCACGCTCCCGGCCACTCCGGAGAACCGGACGCCGAACTCGGGCGCCTTGAGGTCGGCGATGCTGACGACCCTCTCCGGGTTCCCGGTCAGCTCGACCAGCTCGCGGACAACGCCCGAACCGGCCAGGTCGAGAGCTGCGTCGACGGCGCCGAGCCGCCGCACCCGCTCGACCCAGCCCTCGCCGTACGTCGTGGCGAGGGCGCCGAGGCCGCGCAGGTAGTCCTGGTTGGCCGCGCTTGCCGTACCGATCACCCCGATGCCGCGGTCGCGGGCGATCTGCAGCACCGCCGACCCGACTCCCCCCGACGCGCCGCTGACCAGCAACGTCTGCCCCGGCCGCACACCGACCTCGCGCACGACGCGCAGCGCGGTCTCCACCACGGAGGGGTAGCCGGCGGCCTCTTCGAAGGTCAGCCCCTCCGGCATCCGCGCCCAGGCCCCGAGCACGGCGAACTCGGCGTAGGTGTCGACGCCCTCCCCGAACACCCGGTCCCCGATCTCGACCCCGGTGACCCCCTCCCCGACCTCGTCCACGACCCCCGCGGCGTCCAGACCGACGCCGGAGGGCAGCACGACCGGGTGGGCTCCCAGCACCTGCCCCTCCCTGATCCGCCAGTCGACGGGATTCACGCCCGCCGCCCGTACGGCGACGCGTATGCGGCCAGGCCCCGCGTGGGGCTCCTCGGCCTCGATCAGTCGAAGGACGTCCGGACCGCCGAACTCGGCGAAGCTCACTTTTCTCATGCCGCCGAACGTAGCACTAACGGTTAGCTTTCCATAACAGTTACTGTTTCGTACCTGCTAGCCTGCGGGCATGACCGTGCAGCAGTCGGGCCGCCGTGAGCGCAAGAAGGCCGCGACCCGCCAGAAGATCGCCGACACCGCGCTGCGGCTCTTCCTGGAGCGCGGGTACGACGCGGTGGGCATCCGTGACGTGGCCGCCGAGGCCGACGTGGCCGTCACGACGCTCTTCTCCCACTTCGCCTCGAAGGAGGCCCTGGTCTTCGAGCAGGACGAGGACTTCGAGCGCCGCCTGACGCGGGCGGTCACCGACCGTGCCCCGCACGAGCCGCTCGTACCGGCCCTGCGCCGCGAGGTCCTGGCCCTGGTCCGGCACTGCACCGCGGACAGCGCCGCCCCGATCCGGCGCATGATCGACGCCTCCCCCGCGCTGCGGAAGTACGACGACTCGGTCCGCCTGCGCCACGCGGAGGCCCTGGCCACCGCCATCGCCGCCGACCCCACCCTGACCCGGAGCGAGACGGCCGCCCGCACCCTGGCGAGGTTCGTGATCGACGCCTACTCGCTGTCCCGCGAGGCCCCCGACCCCGAGGCCGCCCTCGACGAGATCTTCCCGATGATCGAGGCGGCCTGGAACGCGGCCCGCCCCCCTCACCCCGCGTGACCCCCACCCGGCGGACGGGCCCGGTAGGCTGTACCCGCTCCGCCCCGGCCGGGACGGCGCAGGGGTGGGTTGCCCGAGCGGCCTAAGGGAACGGTCTTGAAAACCGTCGTGGCGCAAGTCACCGTGGGTTCAAATCCCACACCCACCGCACTGATTGACGGCCCCTGACCAGGCATGACGGTCGGGGGCCGTCGCCGTACGCGCTACCCGCCGATCACCGCCGTTCCCCGCGATTTCCCGGCCGATCGGGCACGGAAGGGGCACGGCTGGGGCATGCCCTGAGGGTTCCTGCCGCCTGGTCGCTTACGCCCGGCTGATCGGAATCTCGTACACGATCTCGCAGTGCGCGGCGGGCACCACGATGTCCGCCGTCTCGACCGGCCGTCCCTGGTCGCTGTAGTACGTCCGCCGGATGTGCGTGACGAGCGCGGCCTTCTGAATCCCGAGGAGTGACGCCTCCTCGGCGGTCGCCTGCCTGGGCTCGGGCTGCTCCACGGCATGGCTGACGGTGATCCCGATGGCGGCCATCCGGTTCACGACGCCTGCCCCGGCGTGCGGCCCTCCCTCGGGGAGGACGACGAGACTGCCAGCGGTGAGGTCGTACGGCTCCCAACTGGTCGACAGCTGCACGGGCCTGCCGTCGGCCAGGAACTCGTACGCGGTCCGGACGCACAGCTCGCCCTCGGCGATCCCGAGCCTGACGGCGATCTCCGCCGGGGCCGGCACCTTGGCATCAGTCCTGCTCTCCCAGTCACCCTGCCTGCCGACGGCCTTCATGTCTGCCCGGAACGGCGACCCTTCGGGCTGCTCGCGGGCGGACGACCGCACCACGCGCACGCGCTGCCGGGGCTCGGCGACGTAGGTGCCCGAACCGGCTCGGCCCTCCAGCACGCCTTGCGAGATCAGCAGTTCCTGAGCCCTGCGGACGACGTTCTCGCCTACGCCGCACTCCTGGCCAATCTGCGCGCGGGAGGGCAGCCGGTCCCCCGGTTCCCACACATGCTCCGCGATCCGCTGCCGTAGCTCGTCGGCGATGCGGAGATAGGGCGGCTGCTCAGGCATATGGAAAATCTAGTCCACTAGCTCTAACCTAGTTAACTAGCTTCACTCAAAGTGATCGTCGAGTGACGGAGGCTTCCCTGTGCCCGCTTCGCGAGTGAGCGCGGAGGCCGTCGCCGCCCGGTTATCGGCGGTCGGGCTCACCACACGCGTGGAAGAGCGCGACCGGTGCACGTCGGTCGAGGCGGAGGTGCCGGAATCGCTCTCCGCCGAGTCATGGCGGGAGGTCCTGGAAGTGCTGGCGGAGGCCGATCGATTCGGGCTTAACGCCACCAGCCAAAACGGCCGCACCCTTTGGGCGGTCGTACGCAAAGCGGCCCCCACGACGGGCGATGTCGGGGGACCGAGCCATCAGCGATAGGAGCTGAGCAGCGTGCTCAACCGTATCCGCCGTGCCGTCTCGCTCGCCAGAGCGCGGTACTTCCCCAACGGCAGGCACCACCGAGCCTTAACGTCATCCCGAGCGGCTGTGGCGACGCCTCCCGCGCTCGCCGTGGAACCGCCGGCCGTCCCGGGCTGGATGCCGGACACCGCTGACGGCCTTCACCTGCTCCTGGGCGAGGACAACGCGCTCGTCCGTCCGTACGTGCTGGCCTGGGAGCGGCAGCGTGCATGCCAACGTTCGATGGTCGTGGCGCCGCGCCTGTCGGCTGAGGCATTCTCGGCTCTGGCAGGTGTTCGCTAATGCCTCCACGTCAACGCCTCCACATTTCAGAAACCGCGGCTGCTGCCTACCTGTCGACCGCATGCCGGGTCGGCACCCACACAGCCTGTGCGGAAGCGTCGCCATCCGTGGCACCTGTCGACCTGCCGGTGATCTACGAGACGTGCGCCTGCCCCTGCCACTCTGCACCGGACCGCTGCACGCGACCGGCGGTGAAGCGGTGAGCAGCTGGGCGCCCGGGGGCGCGCTGGCGTCCAACGTCGAGATCACGGCGGCCACCGTTCTGCGGGGCGACATCATCCAAGTCGGCGGTCGGGCATGCCGGGTGAGCGACCTCTTCCAGTTGCCTCAGGGCGCGAAGCAACTCCTGTTCGAGTCGGGGGAGCTGCTGACCATAAACGGGCGGACCCGGCTCGTCGCCGTGCGGATGACGAGAAGGCGGTGACGCAGTCCATGACGTCTCGCCGCCTCGTCGTCGCCGACGACCTGAGACGCCAGATCACGGCCGGCCGCCTCGGGCCTGGTGATCGGCTCCCGTCTGAGTCCGCCCTAGCGGACCAGTACAAGGTCAGCACTGCGACACTGCGAAGTGCCCTCGCGGTTCTCCAGGGAGAAGGCCTTGTCGAGAAGATCCATGGCAAGGGCAACTTCGTCCGGCGCCCGTTGCGCAAGATCACGTACGTCGGTGGGTGGGGCACGCTGGATCCTTGGACTGCCGCAGACGTGGACCTGCGCGTGACAGTCCGCACCACGGCACTGCCCGCCCGGGGGCACCTGACAGCGCTGCTGAAGGTGGACGACGGAAGCCCACTGACTGAGTTCCTCCGACTCAGCTATGAGGGAGAGTCTCCACACAGCCTGGCCCGTGTCTACGTACCGCGAGACCTGACACCGACCACGGCGCTCGGCGACCGGCCGTCAAAGGAGTGGGCAGGAGCCAGCTCTTCTGTGCCGGATCCGCCGCCGGCCGAGGTGCACGAGACGGTGTCCGCCCGACTCCCCACGCCGGATGAGGCATCGACCCTGCGGATCAACACAGCCTTGGCCGTCCTTGCGATCACTCGCGTTGCGGCAGACACCACCGGGCGAGTCGTTGAGGCGGCACTACTCGTGTTCCCTGGGGATCGCGTCGACGCCGTCTTCAGTACCCACCACGTGATTGAAGAAAGGCAGGCGCACAGATGACGCCGCAGAACGAACTGCGACTCCTCCCGTGGTCGGGGCCGGACGGCAAGCCCTGCTACCTGAGCACCGATGACAGCGGCGGCTACATGTCCCGCCTGGCGGACAACATTGAGGCGGTACAGCTCGGGACGGCGGCTGACCTCGTAGAACAGGTTTCGGTAGTACTCGGCGACCGGGATGCTGGCCCGGAGGATCTGCACCGCATGCTGACCGAACTGACCGGAGCCCTGCGGGACGTGCTCCGCGTAGCCACCAGCCGCGGTCACCTCCTGGCCGTGAGCGAACTCCAGTCAACGGCCTCCTTCAGGTGACCCTTTCGTCAGCACTCGGAAGCCCGTCTACTGATCATCGGGTTCGCTGATCAGCGAGGCTGAGGAAGCTCACGGCTCTGACCTTGTTGGATGCCGTGGGCTTCTGCCGTTGTCGGTGGGCGTCGGCTGACCTCGGACGGCCCGGAGACGGCACGCCTCCGTGGGCAGAAGGCGGGGAGGTACGGCGCCGAGATCACGGAAGAGCGATCTTGGCATCACTGCCACAGGCGGTGTGGAGCACCGCTAGCCTTTCAGCCGTATCAACTCACCGCCCTTCCCGATGAGGTGCGCATGACTCCTCCGCCAGGTCAGCCCGCCGTCTCGTTCGAAGAGTATCGCCTCTACTACGAGACGACAGAGAAAGTTACCGAGAGACGACTGGCAATGAATCGCTGGAACTACTCAGTATTAACGGCGACTCTGTTGGCAATTGGTGTCATTCTCGGTTGGGCGTCATCGCATGCCACCTTCCTGTTGGCAGGAATTGTCGGAATTCTAATCCTTAGCGTCGTCGCCTGTGTGATGTGTTTTTTCTGGCTCAGACAGATTGACGACTTCAAGGCGCTGAACACTGCGAAGTTTGAAGTGCTGAACAATATGGCACCTTTGGTGATCTTCGAGGGACCCAACGGCACTTCGTCGGCACAGTCCTTCAACTGCTTCGACAAGGAGTGGCAAGAGCTTGCAAGGGTGCAGGCCCTGCAGTCACCGTCGACGAATAGCTTCGTGCGAGGCTTGCGCTCCTCAAGCGCTGAGCGATTCATCCCCCGCGCCTTCGGTGCAATTTTCGCCCTGATTTTTCTCTCTGTGCTAGTCTTCTCGGCGCTGAGCTGGAGTGATGTTACCGACCACCCTTCGCCATTCAGCAAGTCGGAGCAAGTTGAAAAGAAGAAAAAGTAATGGATCCCTATATCTACTCAGTCATGCCCGTATCGTCCGATGAGGACTACCAGAAAAAGCGGGCTCACCTGAGTAGCGTAGCGCGTGAATTCGAACTCTCGGTTCACTTTCCGCTAGATCGCGGTCTACCTGAATTCGGCAAGGAGTTCGACCTGGTAAGAGTGGTTGATGAGATCAAACGGGCGGCATTGGTGATCGCAGACCTCTCACTCGAACGGCCAAGTTGTTACTACGAACTCGGGCTGGCGCAAGCGCTCGGCGCTCAAGTCATCCTGATCGCCAGGGTAGACACGAACATTCATCAAGCTTTTGGGAGAAATTCGGTTACCCAATTCCGTGATCTGCAGGAGTACCCGTCCGTAGTACGCCAGTCACTACGGAAGGCTAGGGGGCTTGAGGCGTAAAGCGGTCTTGCTGCGCTCGGCGATGTCGAGGCTGGCAGAAGCCAAGCCGCCAGCGAAGCCGTCTGGCGCTCGTTGGGAAGTGCGGGATGTATGGCGGAGCGGCCGCGAAGGTTTTCGGCTGGCCGGCGCCGCTGCTGTACAGCCACAACTGATCACGGACGGCCGTGACCTGCGGCCCCCGTATCGATCAACGCCCTGACCTGCTGCTGACCTGTCGGTGGTTGTCGACGTTGGTCACCATTGAGCGCCCTTCCACGGCCCGAGGACGGCCCGGGAGGGCGTTCGCACTGAGCAAGCAACTCCGAAGTAGGGCCGACAGGATGTGCTGACTCTTCTATTCCGTGACCTCATTCCCCACTTCAGAGGCCTGATCGGGGTCGTCTGGGTCCGGGGCGAAGTGACTCAGTAGTCCTTCATAGATGGGGTCCGTAGCAAGCTCGAACCTGCTCAAGCGCCCTTGCGAGATCAATTCCTGTACGTCAGGAACGGCTGATACGAAGTCCTCCAGAAGGATTTTTTTGTAACTGGAGATGTTGACTTCTAGACCACTGGTGTCCCAATGCTCCACCTCTTGACGAATATTCTCTAATCCGGCGATGCGTTTTCGTGAATGCCAGTTGCGCACCCTAACGAGCATCTCATCTCGACGGTCCAGGCTGCAGCTCATGGCATACTCGCTGAGGACGCGAGAAGCGTGCCAAGATCGTTGCATTGAGCAGTCGTGAACGGAGTTAATCACCGCCTTGGTGAACCGATTCGATTCGTGTTTGTACAGCTTGGCTCCAAGTGCGCATACCAAAACGCGCCCCAATGCCAGAAGTTCTTGAGCTACTCGGTCGAGGTACTCCTCGTGCACGCTTATCTGGGATCCTGGAGAGACTTTTACATGCTCCGCCAGATCTAGCTTTTCCAGAATGGAGAGGTATAGATGATTCACGACGCCGCCCGTGTGAACGACGAGATTGCGCCGCGCAAAGGCCTCCCTCACGAGGGGCCAGTGCACCGGCAGTGACTCCATCGACAGTCCTCCCGAGGACTTCTTAAGCCACTTCTCCCAGCCGTCCACACTTTCCCTCAGCAGGGCAGAAACTTTCCTCTCTGCGAGATACTCGCGAGCATCGTCCAAGGATGCAAAGCCAGCAAGTTCTTGTAGAGAGAATGAATACTCGCTGTCATTAAGCGCGGAAGTGTTGACCGTGTAGATGGTGCGAGCTAGTCGACCAAAAAGCACCTCGAAGGTGGATATTGCGGAAACGAGCAGCGATTTCCTTAGTAGATTTTCTCGCGGTCCAGCCTTGGTCCTGGAGAAGAGTTGGAAGAATAGATGGGAAACGGCGACGCCGACGCCTCTTTCGGGCACTTCAATCTTGAAGTCCCGCTCCTCGCCGCTCTCTACTGCATCCGCCATGCTGCGGAGGCTTGTTGCTATTTCTGTGAGGTAGCCGGCGGACGCTTTTTGCTCTTCTCGTGAGAGTCTACCTAAGACGCCATCCCGCAAGCGGGCGAGTTCATCCACTTCCCGTGCGGCCATTTCTGGAATTACTGAGCGGTTAATTTCGATGATAGAGTACATCTGTGCAATGTACTCATCTGAGATGCTTTTTAACCGGGATGCTGGTGTATCGTCCGACCCTATCGGGCCGCCAGCGATAATCGTCACCGGATATCTCCTCCCCGTACTTCCGTCGAGAAACGCATGGCGGTAGGCGCGCGTGCGCCCGTTGAGAACTTTAGCGCGAGTATTAGGTCGGCGGAGCGGCTTTGGGCTGGAGCTGCTTTGGGGCGAGTGATCTTGGCCCCGTAAGCTGATGGCGAGTCGGGCAGTCTGTGGACCTGCCCGTTAAAGCACGACGTTGGGGCCAAGATCTTAGAGGCTCGCCCCAAAGTGGCTGCCTAAAGCCGTGGAGCCGGGCCAGCCCCGTCTAGGGCGTCCAGGAGCCTGATGGCGTAGACCTCGGCCATGCGGTCGCTGACCTCGTCGGGTGTGAGCCAGGAGACGGCTGTGGACTCGTTTGAGGTGCGTTCGGTGCCGCCGGAGGGTTTGCAGCGGAAGACCAGGGCGACGATGCCTCGGGTGGTGTTCTTGTAGACGCCGGTGAGTTCGTCGACCTCGACGTGGATGCCTGTCTCTTCCCAAACTTCGCGGGCTACGCCGGCCTCTGGGGTCTCGTTGAGTTCGAGTACGCCGCCGGGGAGTTCCCAGGTGCCGTTGTCGGCTCGGCGGATCGCCAGGAGGCGGCCGTCTTCGCGCACGACGACTCCGGCTACGGATACGGAGTGCAGGGGCGGCGACGTTGCTTCCTGTGGTTGACTCATGTACAGGAGCATAGGAGGCAGAGAAGGACTATGGGAACTGCGGTAGAGGGGGGCAGGTCCGGGCCTCGGTACGTGCAGATCGCGGACGAGATCGTGCAGCAGATCCGGGCGGGTGTGCTCAAGCCCGGTGACATGGTGCCGAGTGAATCGGAGCTGGTGGACCGCTACGGCGTGTCCGGGGGCACGATCCGGAAGGCCATGGTGGAGGTGCGAGCGAGCGGACTCGTCGAGACCCGGCACGGCAAGGGTTCGATCGTGAAGGACCGGCCGCCTGTGCGGCACCGTTCCTCCGACCGTTTCCGGCGCTCGCTCCGCAAGGGCGGCAAGGCCGCGTACCTCGCCGAGTCCGCGCAGTCCGGTGCCACGGCCAAGGTGAGCGTCCTCTACATCGGGCCCATGGAGGCTCCTGCGGATGCCGCCCAACGGCTCGGCGTCCCCGCCGGCACTCAGGTGCTGGCCCGGCGGCGTCTCTACTTCCGCAACGGCACCCCGGTCGAGACCGCCTCCTCGTACCTCCCGTGGGACGTCGTCAAGGACATCCCCGAGCTGTTCGCCGAGAACCCCGGCGGCGGTGGCATCTACGCCCGACTCGAAGACCACGGGCATGAGTTCGCCGAGTTCGTCGAGACGCTGCAAGCGCGGCCGGCCTCCAAGGCTGAAGCCTCCGAGCTGGCTCTGAGTCCGGGTGCGCCGGTGGTTCATCTGATCCGGGAGGCCCGTACGACGGCCGGGGTCGTGGTGGAGGTCTGCGACACGCTCATGGCTGCTGACCAGTTCGTTTTCGAGTATCGGATCCCCGCCGCCGACTGACGCTCGCTCAACTTCCAGCAACCCGTCGTGACTTTGGTGTCGCGGCGGGTTGACTCATGTACAGGAGTGGTGCACTCTTCTTCATGTCACTCATGTACATGAGTGGCGGAGTTCAGCATCTATAGAGGAGTGTTCTGCTGTGCGTCAGATCCCCGTCGACACCTCCGCCGCGACCGTGATGGTCGCCAAGACCCCGCAGCCCAAGGTGCGTGACCGTCGTACCGGCGAGATCGTTACCGACGCCGAGACCGGCGCGAAGCTGATGACCGTGGACGTGATGTTCGCGGCCAACGACGAAGTCGAGATCCTGTCCGTCACCGTCCCGGAGACCGGCATCTCCGGTGACCTGACCATGGGCACCCCGGCCGCGCTCACGGGGCTGGTCGCCCGGCCGTGGGAGAACGAGTTCAACGGCCAGAAGCGGCACGGCATCGCCTTCCGCGCGGTCGCCGTCACCTCGCTGGCCACCACGGGCACGGGCTCGAAGGCGGCCTGAGCCATGACGTGGCCGACGGTCTTACTGCTGGTGGTCGTCGCCGCTGCGGGTCTCCTGCGGTGGCGGCGTCCCGCCTGGTACTGGATGACCTTCGGGGTCACCTTCGCTGTCGTGCGCGTCCTAATCCGCTACGCCTCCGTCATGGAGGCCTGCGGGCTGACGGTCCCGCCCTCGCGCTGGCGCCTCATGCTGGCCCGGATGACCAACCGCCCGGCGCCGGAGTCCCGCGCGCCGCGCATTTTGCGGCTGCGGCCCACCCACACCGGCCTGGTCCTCCGGCTCAAACTCCGCCCGGGACAGGACGCCTTCGACGTCGCCGCCGCCTCGGACCGGTTGCGCCACTCCTTCGGGATGTACGGCGTCACCTCCCGTGAGCTGCGCTCCGGTGTGGTCGAGATCCGGATGACCGGCTACGACGTGCTCAGGCGGGTGCAGATGCCGGCCAGGACCGACACCCGGCCGATGCGCCTCCCGGTCGCGCTGCGGGAGGACGGCTCGGTGCACTACCGCGACTACCGCGCCGTCCCGCACGGTCTGACCCTGGGGGCCACTGAGTCCGGCAAGTCGGTCTATCAGCGCAACCTCGTCGCCGGGCTCGCCCCACACCACGTCGCGCTGGTCGGCATCGACTGCAAGCAAGGGGTCGAGCTGTTCCCGCTGGCCCGCCGGTTCTCCGCGCTCGCCGACAACCCGGATACCGCGCTGGAGCTGCTGGAGGCGCTGGTGTCCCACATGCAGGACGTGTATCAGCTCATCCGCGCCGAGCAGCGGATCAGCGTCGCCGTGCCGGATGCGGAGATCGCCGCCGACATCTGGGACCTGCCCGAGGACCTGCGGCCGGTGCCGGTCGTCGTCCTGGTCGACGAGGTCGCCGAACTCGCGCTCTTCGCCAGCAAGGAGGAAGAGAAGCGCCGGGACCGGATCATCACCGCCCTGGTCCGCCTCGCCCAGCTCGGCCGCGCGGCCGGCGTCTACCTGGAGATCTGCGGGCAGCGCTTCGGCTCCGAACTCGGCAAGGGCATCACCATGCTCCGCGCCCAGCTCACCGGCCGCACCGCCCACCGCGTCAACGACGAAACCTCGGCGAACATGGCCTTCGGCGACATCGCCCCGGACGCCGTCCTCGCCGCCATCCAGATTCCCGCCGAGGCACGCGGAATCGCCATCGCGGGGGACTCCACCGGCGGCTGGCACCGCATCCGCGCCCCGCACACCACGCTGCGCCAGGCCGTGAACGTCTGCAACAAGCACGCCGACCGCACCCCCGCGCTGCCCGCCCTCGCGCCCTTCCGACCCGCGGTCGCTCCGCTGCCCTCGGCCCGCGTGCCGCTGTCCGCAACAGCCACCGCCACCGCCTGACCGCTCCCCCTCCCACGGTCGGCGCGACCGTCCTTCGCGCCGGGTCCCTACCCCCGCCATGCCTGATCACAGGAAGGAGCCGTGATGGCCCGCCCCGCTCTCCGCATCGACGCCGTACTCGTTCAAGCCGTCATCGCCGGGGCGCTGTCCTTCGCCCACCTGCACGACCTCGCCGCCGCTGCCGGACAGACCGGCTGGAAAGCCTGGGCCTACCCCGTCTCGGTCGACCTGCTCCTGGTCGCCGCCTGGCGACGGCTGCGCGCCGATGGACCGTCCCGGCTGGCCTGGTGCTGGTTCCTCATCGCCCTGGTCGCCTCGCTCGGCGCCAACGTCGCCACTGCCGGGCTCCTCGACCTGGGCGACGTCCCGCCTTGGCTACGCATCCTCGTCGCGGCCTGGCCCGCCCTGGCCTTCATGGGCGGCACACTCCTCGCCCACTCACCCGCGGACCCCTCCCCGGCTCCGCCGACACCATCCGTCCCGGCTCCGGACCCCGTGCCCGAAACGGCTGCCGCTGAGCCGGGCCCGGCGCCTGAACCCCCCGTCGCCCCGCAGATCGAGGAAACTCCCGCCCTGCCCACGGCTGTGCCGGTCCCGGCCGCGCTCGTGGAGCACGCCCGCAAAGTCGCCGACGACCACCACGCCCGCACCGGCGCCCCGATCGACACCGACACCCTCCGCGTCCGACTCGGCGTCCCGCCTCACCTCGCCGACGCCATCGCTGCCCACCTCGGATGACATGACCGCGACACGAAAGGAGGCCGGCTGACATGCCCGCCCGCGACTTCTTCCACTCCGTCATGCGGATCGGCCCCGTGCAGATCGGCACCCACCGCGACCGGCGAGGCCAGACCAAGCACGCCGCCGTGTGCACCAACGACCGCTGCGGCTGGTCCGCCGACTACTCCAGCCAGTCCGCCGCACAGCTCGCCGCCCGCACCCACCGCTGCCGCGTCAGCTAGGAGGCCATCCGATGGACGTCCCGCTCTGGCTCGCGCTCCTCGCCGTCGGCTACCTCGGCGTCAAGCTCATCCGCCCGCCCTGGTGGCTCATCGCCGTACTCCTCCTCGGCGGCTTCCTCATCGCCGACAGCGTGCTGGCCCCCGTCGTCAACGGCTTCGTCAAGTAGCACGACCCGAAGGGAGAACACCGATGCTTCGCCCGAAGATCCCGACCAACCCCACGCCCACCGGCCACCTCACGCCGCCCGTGGTCGTGGAGCCGACCGCCGTCGTGCCGAGCGTGCCGGGGCCGCCTCCGGCTCCGGTCGCTCCCGCACCGACCCGGCCCACGGTGCAGCTCACCCCCGGCACCGCCCTCGCTCTCGTCGGCGGCGGAACGGCCGTCGTCCTGGTCGTCGGCGCCGTTCTCGTCTCGATGCTCCTGGCCGTCGCCATCACCGGCGCCTCGGTCGCCGTCTGCGCCCTGGTGATCCGCTCCCTCGTCCACGCCGACGCCAAACGACGCTGACCGGCCCCCGGGCGGCCTCGATACCGCCAAGCATCCGCCGCCCGGGCGCCGTCCCCAACCGATCTCACAACCGGAAGGAAGCACCCAGCATGGCGCACCGCGCCCCGACCGCGCATGCCCCGCTGCTCGACCCGACCACCCTCGGCGACCTCCTCCGTGTCGCCTCGGCCCCCGACTACACCCGCTGGGAAGACCAGATCCGCCGCACCGGCGGCTGCTCCGACCCCATCCACCTCACCGGCTGGACCCTCCACAAGGACAAGACCACCGGCGAGACCCTGCACCACTACACGACCGCCGTGGAGCCCGGCGGACGCCTCCGACTCGCCTGCGGCAACCGCCGCGCCTCCCGCTGCCCCTCCTGCGCCTGGACCTACGCGGGCGACACCTACCACCTCATCCGCGCGGGCCTGGCCGGAGACGACCGCCGAGACATCCCCAGCACGGTCCGGGATCACCCGCGCGTGTTCGCCACGCTCACCGCCCCCTCCTTCGGCCCGGCCCACAACCGGCCCGACCACGGCACCTGCCGCTGCGGCACCCAGCACGCCCCGGACGCCCCGGAACTGGGCACCGCCCTCGACCCCGCTACGTACGACTACGCGGGCGCCGTCCTGTTCAACAACCACGCCGGACAGCTCTGGCAGCGCTTCACCACCCGCCTGCGCCGCGAACTCGCCGCCCGCGCCGGCCTCACCCGCCGAGAACTCGCCGACCGCGTTCGTGTCTCATACGGCAAGGTCGCCGAGTTTCAGAAGCGAGGTGCCCTGCACTTCCATGCGGTGATCCGGCTCGACGGACCGGACGGACCAGGAACGCCCCCGCCTGCCTGGGCAACGGTCGGCCTCCTCGCTGATGCCATCCATGCTGCTGCGGCGCACTCCTACACGTCCGTCTCCGTCCCGGCCGTGGGGAACCAACCGGCCCGGTCCTTCCGCTGGGGTACACAGCTCGACGTGCGGCCGGTGAAGGCGTTCGGCGACGGCTCCGACATCACCGAACAGGCCGTCGCCTCCTACGTCGCCAAGTACTCCACCAAAGCCGCCGAGAACACCGGCACGCTTGACCGTCGTATCGGCGAACTCGCGGAACTCGACCGCCACCAGGTCCCGGACCATACCCGCCGACTCATCACCGCATGCCGCGACCTGGACCGCCTCTACCCGGACCGGCGGCTGTGGGCCTGGGCTCACATGCTTGGCTTCCGCGGCCACTTCTCCTCCAAGTCCCGCCGCTACTCCACCACCCTCGGCGCCCTCCGCCAGACGCGCGCCGACTACCGCGCCGCCCAGGAACACGCCGCCCTCGCCCTGGACGACCGCGAGCCGGACACCGTGCTCGTCCTCACCGATTGGCAGTACGCGGGACACGGCCACAGCCCGGGTGAATCCGTCCTCGCCGGCACCATCGCGCGCGGGCTCCAGACCAATCGTGAAACTGCCCGCGACGCGTTGGCCGGACTGACCACAGACGAGGGGGAGTGGTGACTGTGGACCGGCTTCTCACCGTGGACCAGGTCGCCGAACGCCTTGGTACGGGGGTCCGCTTTCCTCGACGCCTCATCGAGGAGCGCCGCATCACCTTCGTCAAGGTCGGCCGGCACGTCCGTATCCCTGAAACCGCCGTCGAGGCGTACGTGAGCGCCAACACCGTGGAACCGATCCTCCTGCGGTCCACGGGACTCAGGAGGGCTGCCTGATGGCTGGCAAGCGCAAGTCCCGCCGGGGCTTTGGCCGTGTCCGGAAGCTGCCGTCCGGCCGGTTCCAAGTTCGCTATCCGGGGCCTGATGGTGTGCTGCGCCCTGCGGACCGGACGTTCGCCACGACTACGGACGCGGACCGCTGGCTCATGCGGAAGCGCATCGAGATCGAGGAAGGGCGGTGGCTCGACCCGGCTGAGGGGCAGACGACCGTTCGCGACTGGGCGGCTCGCTGGCTTGCGGCCGTGTCGCCTCAGCTCAAGCACAAGACCCAGGCGTCGTACCGGTCACTGATCAACTCGCTGATCAATCCGACTCTTGGTGACCGTGAACTCTCCAGCCTTCGGCCCATCACGGTCACTGAGTGGGTGGGGGCGATGCGTACCAAGGGGCTCAGCGCCTCGCGTATCCGGCAGGCGTATCGGGTGCTGTCGCAGATCATGCGCTCTGCCGTCGACAACGACATGATCCCGCAGACACCGTGCAGGGGCGTGAGGCTGCCTCGCATGCCGCAGACGGAGCCGCACATCCTCACGCCGCTGGAAGCGTCGCGGATCGTCAAGGGCGCGACCAAGCCGCATGACCTGCTGATCGCGCTCCTCGCGTACGCGGGTCTGCGGGTTGGCGAGGCGTTCGCCCTGCGGCGCGTGGACATCGACGTGTCCGGGGGCTTCGTCCTGGTCGACGAGAACCTGGCCGAGGCGAACGGCACGCTGGTCTTCGACACTCCCAAGTCGCATCAGAAGCGACTGCTCCGCGTGGGTCCGTCCCTCGCCAGGCGGCTCGGCCGGCACCTGGAGACTCTGCCCGGCGGAGACGACGCGCTCCTCTTCACGACGCCCGGCGGCAAGCCCCTGCGCTACAACCAGTGGCGCAAGGCGTATTTCGATCCCGCTGTCTCGGCTGCTGGCCTGACCGATGTCACCCCGCATGATCTGCGTGCCTCACACGGCACCTGGGTCGCCGACCGGTACGGCGTGATGACCGCCGCCCATCGGCTCGGCCACTCGAACGCGAGCGTCACTACCCGGCACTACGCCCGGCCCGTCGCCGGTCGCGACGACCAGGTGGCCGTAGCGGCAGATTCCTGGCTCGACGGGCATCAGGACGTTCCTGGGGTACATAGCGACGATGACGACGCCTGCATCGAGGCCGCCACCTCCGTCTGAGTTGCGTAGGAACGTCACACCATCGGAACGGTGAGAGGTTCTGCGGACTGTCGTAGCCGCGCTGTTGCCCGAGAGTGGCTCTTGCTTTGGCTCCGAGCAGCGACAACGGCCCTGACCAGGCAGATCGGTCAGGGCCGTTCTTGCTGCCTGCTGACCCACAAATGCGCACCGCATCCCTACCGCTCTGCGGTGCCGCGTTGTGTGATGTTGGTCGCTACACGTCGGTGCTCATTGCCTTGTTGACGGTTAGTCCGCCGACAACTACCCCTAGTGGGTACTATTTTTGTCGACCTTCACGACCTCAGGGGGGCCCATGATCGAGATCGTTACTGCCTTAATCGGGGGCGCCTGCCTACTCGGTGGCGCGGTGATCACCGCTCGGTGGACACGCTCACGATCCAGCGGAACCCGGGAGCCCGCTCCTCTGCCGCCCCGTGATGACGCGCAGCCGGACGAGGACACCAGCGCCCCTCAGCCCCCTCGGGGCGGACGACAGGGTGGCAGTGGCATCACCGTCAACGGGCAATTCATCGAAACCAACAACGGAACTGTTTCGCAGAATAATTACCGAGACGGTAAGCAGTGAAGCTTCCTACTGCTAGCGGCGCGGGTTGGCTCGGGATAGCTCATTACGTCTTCGGTGCCGTCTTGGCTATCCTTTTAGCGGCAGCTGGCGTTGAAGTTATCAGCAACTCTTTCCCGTCCGTGTGGCCTACTCTCGAATGGCTCGCCAGGCGTGCAGTTCTTTTATCTTCTGATGAGTACGTCGGTAGCTTCGTTCGGGACCGAGTGCTTGTATTCGCTGTAATCGGCGTTGCATTCGTCCTGTGGGTTACACATAAATGGCCCACCTTGATCAAGACGCTTGGGCAGGCCATGAATCCGTTTGCGCGGGTCGGAGTGGCTACCGTCTCGGCTGTCGCTGCAGTCTTGATCGCACTGATATTGGCTGGCCCGCTCGGCCAGTCCAAGAGCGAGGGCGAGTGCGCCTCATCATTCCACCTTGACCTGAACCGTGCGCCCTCGCTGGTGAGTAACACGACGTGCGAGGGGGGCGGCTATGGCCGGGACGGCGATTGATCAGTACATCCAGACAAATAATGGCAGTGTATTTCAGACGATCATCAATAATGAGACGATCGATGAGGCGACCAAGCAAAACGTACGAAAGCTGGCGGTCTCCTCTCCTCAAATGTTGGCTAAGATCGATGAAATGCTGAAGGACTCGGGCGATGTTAAGGCGGCTGCTGCGCTGGTGCGGGATGCGAGTGACATCCTCAGTGGCAGGTCGGACTTGGCGACCCAGTTCACAGACGCGGGCGATGACCCAATGTTTCCCGGGAAAGGTGAACGAGAACTCCGTAAGGCAGTTGCCAGCCCATTTATTCTTCTCGTCCTGATTGTCGCTCTGATTCTGTGGCTGTGAGTTCATGAGATGGGCATGGATTCGCCATCTCGGTCCCTCGATGTCGGCTGGGATGTCAATTGTGGCGGCACCTGGCCGATCGCCGACCGTGGGCACGGTCATCCTCCTTGGGGCACGTAGCGGGCATGACGACGATGATGGTGGGTCCGATGGACTCGTCGCACGCGTCTGACCTGCGACGCGGCGGACAACGACCGTGATCCCCGAAAGGTCTTGAAAACCGTCGTGGCGCAAGCCACCGTGGGTTCAAATCCCACACCCACCGCAGTAGTTGAACGGCTCCCGACCAGCAGCTTGGTCGGGAGCCGCTCTCATGTGCTTTGCCCGTCAGTGACCGCGGTTCCCCGCCGGTTCCCGATCGAACGGGTACGGGAAGGGCACGGTCAGATGGTGCGGTTGCTGTTCCTGGGTGTTGTACCGACGACTGTGATCAGCAAGGATGCCAAAGCGACGGCGTCGGTGTAAGCAGCCGCGACCGCACCCGTCGACGGCCATGCGATCACGACGAGAACGATCACGATGATCAGCCATGACCTTGTCTCGCGGTTTGACAGATCCCACGAGGTAAGGGACACACTCATCCTTGGGCCTCCAAGAGGTTCGGAACCCGCCCCTGCCGTGCACGCCTAGGAACCTGTTCGGCGAGGGCGGGTTTATCTGGGTGATGTGGGTCATGGTGACCTACATCCGGGGATTCGCAAATTCGATCTGGGTTATTCGGGCACGGACTGGCCTGCCACGTCGGGGAGTTGTGGCAGACGTCTCCTTGAGCCGGCGGACTTGCGGCGCTGAGTCACGTGGATCGCACGCGGGGGCCAATCAGCCTGGCTAGGCTAAATGGGTCTCTCGAAATGCCGCAATACGGACATTCGTTGAGGGTGTGAGCGGGTGGCTGTTCCTGTGCTGCGAGGTCGACGGCGTCTCACTGACTGAGTCGAGTCAGGGACGCCGTCCATGGGTTGGGAACGGTGCCTGCGGTGGATGACGCTTGGGGATCAGGCCTCACCTTTTGTCGGCACTCGGCAGGAATCGAACCTGCAACGCTCCAATCCGTAACGGCCTACTGGTGGAGCGGTTTCGAGGGGCACGCTGATTCGTGCGACGCGGATGAAGGTCAATCGGTCGGCGGGGCTCCCATGTCGGGCCGTTGGCGGTCGACTTAATGCGCCTTGCGAAGGGACCCGATGATCACGTCGTCACGCTCGCGCCGCCACGCGGTCCAGCCATCCGCCTGCGACCCGGCAGCGGCCACCGCTGCGCCTGATGGGGTTCGGTACGGCTTGCCCTGGAACGACAGCCAGCCGTTCGGCAAGATTGTGGCTTCGTGGCGGACGCCGAGGCGGGGGCGATTACCAGACGGTGGCGGACGTCACCGCTGTGAACTCTCCGACCAACTGCGGCAGTTCCACGCCGGTGGCCGACGCCGGCTCGGCTTGCCGCCGCACTGGGCTGTGGAATCGGCTGTGGAATCAGTGAGCATTTTCAGTGCGGCCACCGGTCGGGTGACCGGGGCGGTATGGGATCGGAGTGCGCAACGGGAAGGGCCCCCGTGCCGTTGAGAGAGGTGTTCGACGTCTCAACTCAGCAGCACAGGAGCCCTGTTGGTTCCGTATCCTGCCGCACTCGACCTGCCCCACGCCTTGGCCGAGTGGGTCACGATGCTCATCGTCACTCGTGAAGGTGACCGGCGGTGCAAGCTCCCGCCGCACCGTCGCGCGCTGGTCGCACTCGTGTACCTGCGCCGCCACGACGCGCTCGCCCAGATCGCCGGGGCCTTCGGGACAGCCGTGGGCACCGCCCACGGCTACGTCAGCGCAGTCGCCGGCCCGCTCGCCGAGCAGGCGCCCGGCCTGCTGAAGACACGGCGCACGCAGGACCCGGACTTCGTCCTCCTGGACGGCACGCTCGCCGAGTGTGACCGCGTCGGCGACGGCGGGGCCGACTGCTCCTCGAAGCACAAGCGGCACGGCGTGAACGTGCAGGTCGTCACGGACCAGACCGGCGAGATGCTGTGGCTGTCACCGGCACTGCCGGGCCGGACCCACGACCTGACCGCGGCCCGCACCCATCGCATCATCCGGATCTGCGCACGCCGGGGCGTCCCGATCCTCGCCGGCATGGCCTACATCGGAGCGGGCGACTGGGTCACCACCGCCAAGCGTCACCCACCAGGCGGTGAACTCACCCTCACCGAGCAGACCGAGAACCGGGCCCTGTCCGTGGCCCGGGCACCCGTCGAACGAGCCGTGGCACGACTGAAGTCCTCGCGGATCCAGCGGAGTTGCCGCATCAGCCGCAACCGCATGAGCGTCATCACCAAAGCCGTCCTCACCCTGGAGAAGCAACGCTGAAGACGCTCATTGCCTGAACCGAGGGGATCTTTCCCCCGCGTTCTCGTGCCGGTTTTCCCGCGCTTCCGGGCCGTCTGCGGCTTCACACTGCGCCGACCAGGTCCTGCGTGAGGCGGTGCAGGCGCAGTGCGTCGTCCTGGTCGAATGCGGGGCCCTTCAGGGACAGCCGGCGGGTGGCGCGGTAGGCGGTGAAGGGTTCGGCCGGAGGTTCGTCGAGTAGACAGGTCATCGGGTTGACGGCCTTCGGCACGGACGCGGCGAGCACGGTGAAAGACGCCTTGGTGAGGGCGCGCAGGGGCTGTGGAAGGTGGTTGGGCATGCCGGTGGACACCACGCCGGGGTTGTAGCCGATGTAGTGGATCGGGGTGTCGGCATACAGGGCTGCGAAGGCCGCGCCGAGCAAGTCGTTGGCACGGAAGGACTGCAAGGTGGCCTTGAAACCGCTGTAGTGGCGCGTCAGTTGCAGGTCGTCCCAGTGAATGCGCCCCAGCGGGACGCCGGGGGTGCCGACGTTCATGATGACTGGTCGAGGGGCGGATTCCAGCGCCTTGCGCAGGCCGTGGCTGAGGACGTACCGACTCAGGTAGGCGAGAGCGAAGCTGTGCTCGAACCCCTCGCGGGTGACAGTGCGGGCGCCGAAGAGCCGGTAGCGCTGGGCGCACAGGATGAGTTTGTCCACTGTGGGACCGGTGCTCTCGATCTTGGCGACGAGTTCCTTGGTCGCCGTGACCGAAGTCAGGTCGGTCTGGAGAAAGGCGACCCGGTCAGAGGCGGAGACGGTTGCCGCCTCTGCCAGGAGGGCCTCGCCCTTGGTGGGCGTGCTGCCGACGGCGAGTACACGCGCCCCTTGGCGCAGGTAGTGCAGTGCGAGCCCTTTGCCGAGCCCGTCGGTTCCTCCGGTGATGACCACGGTCTGCATCCCTGGTTCTCCTTCCCCTCCGAGCTGTGAGGCCCACGTGAGGGACGGCGCCCCCAGCATGCGGATACGCCATATCCGCTTACGCGAGGAACCGTACCATGAACCGGATATCATCTATCCGGTTGTGATCCGGTCGACGGAAGAGGCGGTCCATGGGCAGGCAGAAGGAAGGCCAGGAATCTGTCGCGGCAGCGGCACGTCCGTTGAGGCGGGACGCCGAGCTCAACCGCCGACGCATCCTGCAAGCCGGACGCGAGGTCTTCGCCGCACGTGGGCTTCAGGCCACGCTCAATGACGTCGCGCACCACGCCGGGCTCGGAGTCGGCACCGTCTATCGGAAATTCCCCGACAAGCAGGCGCTCACGGAGTGCGTCTTCTCCGAAGAACTCGGCGAGATCGCGGCGATGGCGCGGCAGGCCCTGGCCGAGGACGACGCCTTCGCCGCCCTGTCCAGCTTCCTTGAGAGAGCCCTGGAGCGGGCCGCCTACAACCGCGGGCTGCGCGAGTTGATGCGCCACGGCGCTGTTGAGGGCACCGGCCTCGCCCAGGCGCGGCGGGAGATCACCTTGCACTGCGAGAGCCTCACGGCTCGAGCCCGCGCCCAAGGCGCGCTGCGCGACGGTGTCACCGAGGCTGACGTCGCACCAATCGTCGCGATGATCGACGCTGTCATGGCCCTTCCCGGCTCCTCTGAGCTGTGGCGACGCTATCTGGCGATCGTCCTCGACGGGCTCCGCGCCCACCCCGAACAGACACCGCTGCCCACTCCCGGCGGCACCGGCTGACCTCGCCGTTCAAGGGACCGCCGACGTCGATGTCCTCATACCCGGACATGGGTGCGTAGACATAGGTCCGTAGATATAGGTCCGCAGCCAGGGATGAGGAGGTGCGCGCAAGGGTCGAACCGGATCGAGCGTACGTGGAGGACCTGCGCGGCGCCCGGGTGTCCAGTGACCCACGGGTCGTATCGCCCAAACCCGGCTGGGAGTGGGCGGGCGACATCCACGAAGGGCAGGCCCGAAACCTCGCCCGACGAAGCAAGCGCGACGGGACGCCTGGCCGGCAAGCTGCTTCCGCCGCGCCGGACGGGTTGCCTGCCTCCGGCTGGACTCGTGCGTGGTGTGGACGCACGGCTTGCTCTCGGTGACGACGGTGGCTTTGCGGGATCGCTCGGTAAGGTCGTGGCCATGGGGGATGGGAAGACGCGTAAGTGTGTCTGGTGCGAGAAGCAGTTCACCCGGCGTTCGGTGTGGCGGGCGAAGCGCTACTGCAAGCGGTGGCACCAATGTGTGCACTACGGCGTGTTGTTGGTGGGCAGCTTGTTCTCCTGAGGGGGTCTGCGGGCTGGCCGGGAGGCGGTCAGGGGCGGGAGGTCCTTGATGTCGGCCGTGCTGCCGTTGCAGTCCTTGTGCTGGGAGGCCCCGGTCTTGTAGACGGGGCTCGTCCTCGTCGCCTTCGTGCTGCTGCCGGCCCAGCTTCCCCTGGCGGCGGCGGGGGCGGGGCGGCGGCGAGCATCGTGGTGCCCAGGGCGGCGGCTCGGCTCCGTCAGGGGCGTCGGGCCGTCATGCGGGCCGCCGAGGCGATCGTCGCACGGGCCTCGCGTTCGGGCAGGCCGGTGGCGAGCGCGGCCTCCAGCAGGGGGGTCAGCAGGGCCGGGCCGATGCCGTTCTCGTAGGCGCGGCAGGCCGCCCAGAAGAGGCGGGTGTTGCGCTGGCCCTCGTGCGCGGCGAGAACGAACTGGACCAGGCCCCGGCCGCCCGCCCCCGGCTCACCGCCCCCGGCCCGCCGCACGGGAGGCGGGACCAGCAGGCGCAGCAGTGCCGGCGGGCAGGGCGCGGGAGCCAGGTGGGCCGTGCCGGGGAGGGTCGTGTAGGTGCCGTGGCGGGTGCGGGAGCCGGGGCCGACCAGGTAGCCGCCGGCGCCCCGGACGTCGATGCCGGGGGCGAGGCGGCCGGCCGAGTTGGGGACGACGGTGCCGGGAGGGCCGGTGAGCCAGAGGTGGCGGCCTCCGCCGGGGGTGAGGACGACGACCGTGGGCGGGATCGTGAACAGTCGGCGCAGGGCCAGTTCGCGCAGGGCGGTCGAGGAGGCGGGCTCCGGCTCGCCGGGCCTCGCGTCCAGGTCGACGCCGATCAGGTGGTGCGGCGGCAGGCCGCAGGCGATGCCGTACCCGGTGGCCCAGGGAGCGGCGGCGAACAGGGCGCGGATGCGGGCCGGGTCGGTCGAGGCGTCGTGGGCACCGTGACCGAAGCGGCCGCACTCGCCGCGGCAGGGAAAGGCCCCGGGGGCCGGGGTGCCGCGGTGCGGGGAGCGCAGCGCGGGGAGCTTGGTGCGGGCCAGCGGGATGACGGCCAGTCCGCGTTCCGCGGCTGACAGGGCGTGGGCGAGGGGAGGCGTCGTGGCCTGCCGGTCGGTGGTGGCCATGGGTCTATGGTCGTACGCATGTTCGATAAAGGGAAGGGGTGGAGGTGTGACACGCCGGGGAGGGGCGGGCGGGGAGAAAGAGTGGCGGAACGCTTCACCTCTTGTGGGGCTTGGGGTGGGACTGTCCCCTGTGTGCCCGGGTGGTACGGAAGGGAAGCAAAGGGGTTTATCGACTTGTCCTCACGCTTGAGAGCGAATCGGTGCTTCCGGGGTGGTTCACCGGGATCCGTTGGGCAATTCTGATCACGCGACGTCGTGCACAGCGTCGAGGCGGTCGGCCAACTGCCTTGGCACCAGTCCTGGTTCACGTACTCACGCGTTGTCGGCTGAAGCCGGTGCGCACTTGTTCTGGAGGAACAACATGGCAAGCATCCGTACCGCCCGTGTCGTCGCCGCCGTCGCCGCCCTCCCGCTCGCCGTCGCTCTCTTCGGCGGGGTCGCGACGGCGGACAACGGCGCCTTCGCGGACGACGGATCGAGCGCGACCGCCGCCAGCGCCAACGCCGGCATCCTCGGCAGCGGTGTCGGCGACGACAACTACGGCAACTCGTCCACCACGCAGCAGCAGGCGGTCGGCTCGGGCGCATCGAACCAGAGCAACACCGCGCAGGTCGACGGCTCCGCGTTCACGGCGATCAATCAGGGCAACGAGAACGTGGCCGTCAGCTTCTCCCCGCTGTGGTGGTGAGCTGAGGGGCCGGCGCGGGTGCGCTGCCGCGCCGGCCCCTCGGTCTTGTGCGGGTGTGCTTCATGGGGTCGCAGTGCGTCCGGGCGGCGGTACTTCGGTACCGCCGCCCGGGCGTTTTCCCCGTCGGGGGACGTGTGCGGCGGCCCCCGGTCATGGCGGACGTGTGCGGCGGCCCCCCGACGTGTCCCCGGGCGACGTCCCTGCCGTGTCACCGGCCGACGTCCCTGCCCTGTCCCCGGCCGGCGTCCCCGCCGTTCTCCGGGCGGGCCCGGCCCCGGGGGGCCTCAGGGTCAACCCGCAGTACGCGGCCTCCCCCACTCCACCTACAGGAGGTGGGGCCACCACCACCCCTACAACCTGAGGGGGACTCCGCTTCGGGACCTGCGGCCGATCCGCCGGAGGCCCTCTCGCTCATAGCGTTGAGCCATGACCGCACCTGTCTGCACCAGCGCTTCGAACGCCGCCACCGCCACGGCGCCGGCCATGGCGATGGCCACGGCGTCGGCCCCGGTCCCGGCCTCCGCCGCCGCCCTGGCCATGGCCGCCACGGGGGCGCAGACCTTCTCGTACCCGTCGTTCTCGTCGTACGTCGAGACCCGCCAGCCCGTGCTGCTGCGCACCGCCCGCTCGCTCACCGCCAACCCGAGCGACGCGGAGGACCTGCTGCAGACCGCGCTCACCAAGACGTACGTCGCCTGGGAGCGCATCGAGGACCATCGCGCCCTGGACGGCTACGTGCGCCGGGCGCTGGTCAACACCCGGACCTCGCAGTGGCGCAAGCGGAAGGTCGACGAGTTCGCCTGCGACGAGCTGCCCGAGCCGGAGCCCGCGTCCGGCGGCGACGACCCGGCGGAGCGGCAGGCCCTGCGCGACGCGATGTGGCGGGCGGTCATGAAGCTGCCCGCACGGCAGCGGGCCATGGTCGTCCTCAGGTACTACGAGGACCTCAGCGAGGCCCGGACGGCCGAAGTGCTGGGGGTTTCCGTGGGCACCGTGAAGTCGGCGGTCTCCCGTGCCCTCGGCAAGCTCCGTGAGGACCCTGAGCTGGGCTTTGTCCGGTCCTGAGTCGGTCCGTGACCCCTGGGCGGGACCGTGTGTCCGCCCCCGCCCGGTGATCGATCACCCGGGAGTAGTGACATACCGCGCGGTATGTGCGCAGAATCAGCGCAACCCTTACCGCCGCGTAGGCAATGTCGCCCCGGGAGGACACCGTGCTGAGCACGATGCAGGACGTACCGCTGCTGATATCGAGGATCCTGGCCCACGGGTCGACCATCCACGGCAGCTCGCAGGTGACCACCTGGACCGGTGAGGACGAGCCGCACCGCCGCTCCTTCGCCGAGATCGGCGCCCGTGCCGCCCAACTGGCGCACGCGCTGCGCGAGGACCTGGGCGTCGGCGACGACGAGCGCGTGGCGACCCTCATGTGGAACAACGCCGAGCACGTCGAGGCCTACTTCGCGATCCCCTCCATGGGCGCGGTCCTGCACACCCTCAATCTCCGCCTCCCGGCCGAGCAGCTCGCCTGGATCGTCCACCACGCCGCCGACCGGATCGTGATCGCCAACGGTTCGCTGCTCCCGCTGCTCGCCCCCCTGCTGCCGCATCTCAAGACCGTCGAGCACGTCGTCGTCACCGGGCCGGGCGACCGCTCGGCGCTGGACGGGGCCGCGGTCCAGGTGCACGAGTACGAGGAGCTGATCGCGGGGAAGCCCACCGCGTACGACTGGCCCGAGCTGGACGAGCGGTCCGCGGCCGCCATGTGCTACACCTCCGGCACCACCGGCGACCCCAAGGGCGTGGTCTACAGCCACCGCTCCATCTACCTGCACTCCATGCAGGTCAACATGGCCCAGTCGATGGGGCTGACGGACGAGGACACCTCACTGGTCGTGGTCCCGCAGTTCCACGTCAACGCGTGGGGGCTGCCGCACGCCACCTTCATGACCGGCGTCAACATGCTGATGCCGGACCGCTTCCTGCAGCCCGCGCCCCTCGCGGCGATGATCGAGGGCGAGCGGCCCACCCACGCCGCCGCCGTCCCCACCATCTGGCAGGGCCTGCTGGCCGAGCTGACGGCCAGGCCGCGCGACGTCTCCTCCCTCACCCAGGTCACCATCGGCGGCTCCGCCTGTCCGCCCTCCCTCATGGAGGCGTTCGACGCGCTCGGGATGCGGGTCTGCCACGCCTGGGGCATGACGGAGACCTCGCCGCTCGGCACGGTCGCCCGGCCGCCGGCCCACGCGATCGGCACCGAGCAGGAGTTCGGCTACCGCGTCACGCAGGGCCGCTTCCCGGCCGGTGTCGAGGCCCGCCTCACCGGGCCCGGCGGCGAGCGTCTGCCCTGGGACGGCGAGTCCGCCGGTGAGCTGGAGGTGCGCGGCAACTGGATCGCCGGCGCCTACTACAACGGCCCCGGCGCCGAGCCGCTGCGTCCCGAGGACAAGTTCAGCGAGGACGGCTGGCTCAAGACGGGCGACGTCGGCACGATCTCCCCGGACGGCTTCCTCACCCTGACCGACCGGGCCAAGGACGTGATCAAGTCCGGCGGCGAGTGGATCTCCTCCGTCGAGCTGGAGAACGCGCTGATGGCCCACCCGGACGTGGCCGAGGCCGCGGTGGTCGCCGTCCCGGACGACAAGTGGGGGGAGCGCCCGCTGGCCACCGTCGTCCTCAAGGAGGGCGCCGACGTCGACTTCGCCGCCCTGCGGACCTTCCTCGCCGAGGACGGCAAGATCGCCAAGTGGCAGCTCCCGGAACGCTGGACGGTCATCGATGCGGTGCCGAAGACGAGTGTCGGCAAGTTCGACAAGAAGGTGCTGCGCCGGCAGTACGCCGACGGCGGTCTCGACGTCACCCGCCTCTGACCGGCGCGCCCACCCGGTGGTGCCGGGCGGCGGAACCCACGGCTCCCCGCCCGGCAACGCCGCCGCCCGCCCACGGCGGCTCTCCGGCGTCCGCACCGCGCCGGGCTTACGGCGTCCTCACCGCGTCAGGCATACGGCGTCCTCACCGCGCCGGGCGTACGACCGTGGCCGTCCACCCCAGCGCCAGCCACGCCCCCGCCACCGCGCACACGCCGCCCCAGCCCCAGTGGCCGAACGCGGGGCCCGCGAGGGCCGAGGCGAGCGCGCCGCCCGCGAAGCCCGCGACGACGTAGGCCGTGTTGGCGGTGGCCGGGGCCGAGGTGGTCGTCAGGGCGAGGGTCTGGTTGGCGACGTGCGAGGCGACCAGGGCGGCGTGCACCAGGACGGCGGCCGCGCACAGGGCCGCCATCGCCTGCCCGCCCAGCCAGAACAGCGGCACCGACAACGCGGCCAGCGCGTACGCGGACCGTACGACCCTGGCGGCGCCGAACCGGTCGACCAGGCCCCCCGCGAGCGGTGCGACCACGCTCGCCGCCAGCCCGAACAGCCCGAACAGGCCGGCCGCGGCGGTGGTCATGCCGTAGCCCTCGTCCTCCGTGAGGAGCAGCGCGAGCGAGGTCCACAGGGCGCTCCAGGCGCCGTACATCCCGGCCTGGCGCACGCACGCGCGCCACAGGTCGGGCGAGCGGCGCACCAGGCCCGGTATCGCGACGAGCCCCGCGAACAGCGGGCCCCTCCGCCGCCGCCGCTCCACGGGCAGGACGTACGCCGTCGCGAGTCCCAGTACGGCGGTCAGCACGGCGGCCCCCACGAACACCGCGCGCCAGCCGAAGGCCTGCCCGGCGAGCCCGCCGAGCACCCGGGCGGCGACGATGCCGGTGAACAGTCCTCCGATGACTGCGGCGACGTGCCGGGCCCGGCGGTCGGCCGGGGCGCGCTCGGCGACCAGCGGGACGAGTAGCTGCGGGACGACGGTCGCGGCCGAGGCGACCAGGACGGCGCCCGCGAGCGCGCCGGTGCCGGCCGACGCGGCGGCGGCGAGCAGCGCACCCGTGGCGACCAGCGAGAGGACGGCGACCAGGCGGCGGCGGTTCACGCTGTCCCCGAGCGGGGCGAAGAAGAGCAGGCCGGCCGCGTATCCGAGCTGTGCGACGGAGGCCAGCCAGGCGACCGCCGACGGCGTGGAGCCCATGTCGCGGGCGATGAGGGGGAGCAGCGGCGCCGCGAGGTAGATGTTGGCGGCCGTGACGGCGGTGCACAGGGCGATCAAGGGGAGGAACAGCCGGGTGGCGGCCCCGGCAGGGCCCGCGTCCCCGGACGGACCGCTTCTACCGGACTGGTCCATGGGGGCGGTCCGCCGGAGACCGGTCTGCGGCGGCGTGGCGGAAGCGGTGGCGGAGGTGGAGGTGGTGGCGGCGGAGGTGGAGGCGGGGGCAGGGGGTGTTGACGGCATGGGCGGAGCGACTCCTTCGAGCGCACACTGACAACTAACTGGTTGGTTGGAAGTAACTCCCGGAGTCTCGCCCGCATTCCCGAACCCTGTCAACCAAATAGTTGGTTACCGTCCGCTCCCGCTACCCTGGCCCCATGGCAGCAAGGGACCCCGAGGCCACCAAGGCCCGGATCTTCGAGGCGGCGGTGGCGGAGTTCGCCCGCCACGGCATCGCGGGCGCGCGCATCGACCGCATCGCGGCCGAGGCCAAGGCCAACAAGCAGCTCATCTACGCCTACTACGGCAACAAGGGCGAGCTGTTCGCGTCCGTGCTCGAGAAGAAGATGCTCGACCTCGCGATCTCCGTCCCCGTCGACCCGGACGACATCGAGGGCTGGATCGACCGCCTGCTGGACTACCACGCCGCCCACCCCGAGCTGCTGCGCCTGCTCTTCTGGGAGGGCATGGAGTACGGCACGGCCGAGCTGCCCCACGAGGCCGAACGCCAGGCGCACTACGCCCGCAAGGTCGCCGCCCTGCGCGACGGCCAGGAGCGCGGCGTGATCACCGGCGCCATCCCGGCGCCCGACCTGCTGTTCCTGCTGGTCGCGATGGCCAACTGGGCGGTGGTCGTGCCCCAGATGAAGCGCATCCTCGTCGGCGGCGAGGACGGCGACGGCGACCGCCTGCGCGACTCCATCAAGGAGGCGGCCCGCCGGATCGTCGAACGCTAGGACCGGCTCGCCGGGGCGGTAGGACCGGGCCGCCGGGGCCTCAGTTGGTCCCGATCCGCGCGAGCAGCTCGACGATCCGGGACTGCACCTCACCGCTGGTGGAACGCTCCGCCAGGAACAGCACCGTCTCGCCCGAGGCCAGCCGCGGCAGGTCGTCGTGCTCGACGGCCGCGGTGTAGACGACCAGCGGGGTGCGGTTGAGCTGCCCGTTGGCGCGCAGCCAGTCGACGATCCCGGCGGCGCCCTCCTGGCGCCGCTGCACCCGCATCAGGTCCATCACGACCAGGTTCGGCCGGAACTGGCCCGCCAGCGTCACCGCGTCGGCGTCGCTCGCCGCCCGCGCCACCTGCATCCCGCGCCGTTCCAGCGCCGCGGTCAGCGCCAGCGCGATCTCCGCGTGCTCCTCGATCAGCAGCACGCGCGGCGGGTGCTGCTCGCTGTCCCGGGGCGCGAGCGCCTTCAGCAGGACGGCGGGATCGGCACCGTAGGCCGCGTCCCGCGAGGCCTGTCCGAGCCCGGCCGTGACCAGCACCGGCACCTCGGCCGCCACCGCCGCCTGGCGCAGCGACTGGAGCGCCGTACGCGTGATCGGTCCGGTCAGCGGGTCCACGAACAGCGCGGCCGGGAACGCCGCGATCTGCGCGTCGACCTCCTCGCGCGAGTGCACGATCACCGGCCGGTAGCCGCGGTCGCTGAGCGCCTGCTGCGTCGAGACGTCCGGCGCGGGCCAGACCAGCAGCCGACGCGGGTTGTCCAGCGGCTCCGGCGGCAGCTCGTCGTCCATCGGCTGCGGGCGCGGCGGGTCGGCGACCTCGACGGCACCGCCGGGCCCGTCCAGCGGCTCGGGCCCCTCGGCGGCGTCGCGGTCCGGTGCCCCTATGGCGTAGGACCGCCCGGCGCCCTCGGTGACCGGTGCGAGCCGTCCCTGACCGCCGGCCAGGGGAGGCTGCTCCGGGGGCTGCGGCTGGGTCTGCTTCTTCGGCTGGGCGGCGGGCAGCGGCGTGCCGGGGGGCTGCGCGCCGGGCGGCTGCTCCGTGGCCGGGTGCGGGCGGGCGGCCGGTGCCGAGGCGCCGGCGGCCGGGTCGGGCGGCGTGCCCAGCTTGCGGCGCCGTCCACCGCCGCCAGGCTGGTGCGGGGCGGGCGTCGCCGACGGCTGCTGCACCTGGACCGCCTGGCGGTTGAAGGGCACGCCCTGGCCCAGGGTGCGCACGCTGATCGCCCGTCCCTGCGTCGAGTTCGGGTCGGCCGGCGCGGACGCCTCGGCGGGCAGCGGCTGGGCCGCGCGCGGGGCGGGCGCGTTCTCGGGCGGCAGCGGGGTGCCCCGGCTCGGCGTGGTGGCGGGCACGCCCCGGGGGGCTGCTGGTGCCGCTGGGGCGGAGGGCGCGGGAGGAGCCGCGGGGGCCGTCGGGCCTCCGGCGGCCGCGGTCCCGGCGGCAACCGCGGGCGGTACGGGGGCGCCGGTGCCCTGGACGTCCCCGGCCGCGGGCCACGGCTGCGGCGCGGGGCCGGGCCGGGCCGGGGCGGCGGGGGCCGCGGTGCCGGGGTGCGGTGCGTCGGGGAGCGCGGCGCCGATTCCGGCCGTCCGGGGCACCTGCGGCGCGGCCGGGGGCGGCACCGGGGCGCCGTGCACCGGCGTCGGCGTCCCCTGCGTGGGGCCGCCCTGCACGGGGACGCCCTGCGCGGGAGCGGGCTGCGCGGGAGCGGGCTGCGCCGGTCCCTCGGCCGGCCGGGGGACCCCGGCCCGGCGGCGGCGACCGGTGGGCGCCTCGGCGGGGTGCGGCTGCGGCGGCGTGTGGTCGTCGGCCTGGTCGTGCGGCACGGCGTCGTGGCGGCCGTCGTCGGGCAGGACGTCACCGGGCGCGGCGGGGCCGGGTACGGGAACCCGCCCCGGTTGCGCCTGTGTCTGTGCCTGCGCCTGGCCCTGCGCCTGCGTTCGGGCGGGCCCCTGCGCCTCGGCGCCCGTCTCGGCAGGCCCGTCGGAGGGACGGTCAGCGTCGGCGGGCGGCAGGGCGAACACCTGGCGCGGCGCGGCCTCCTGCGCCGCCGCACGCTCGTTCGCGGAGGCGAGGGCACGGCGTCGGCGTCCCGTCGGCCGGTCCGTGTGCGCCGGGTCCACGGGGTCCGGCGCACCGGCCTGCGCGGGCAGGGCCGGGGGCAGCGCGTGCTGCTCACCGCCGTCCTGCCCGGCCCGGCGCCCGGCGGGCGGTGCGGGCACGCCCTGCGGCGGTACGGTCCCGCCCAGCCCGGTGTTGGACGCGGCGGAGCCCGCGCCGTGCTCACCGGCCATGACGACGGCACCCTCGGACACCCCGGCGGGCGCCCCCTGCGCGACCTCGGCGCCCGGGCCCTCCGCGGGCCGCCCGCGCCGCCGTCCGGTGCCACCGGCTCCGGCTCCGGCCCCTTCACCCGGCCCCGCCTGCGCGGGCACGGGAAGCGCAGCCGGAGCGGCGCCCTGCACCTGCCCTTGGACCTGCCCCTGGGCCTGCATCCCGGCCTCGGCCTGCGCCGCGCGCCGCCTGCGCCGCCCGGTCGGCGCGGTGTTCTCCGCCTCCGGTCCGGCACCGCCCTCGGCCGGCGCGCCCGCGACCTCGCTCTCCAGGAACGCGTCGACGGACGCCCGGCGCGCCCGCCGCCGCCCGCCTCCGGCGGCCGGCTCCCGCACGGCCACGGCGTTGTCCCCCGGGCCCGCGCCCGCGCCCGCGCCCGCGGCACCGACGCCGTCGGCCGGGACGGCGGGCTGGGCGGGCTCGGCGGGGACCGCTCCGACGGGCGCGGTGCCCGGGGCCGCGACCGCTCCGGCCCCGCCCCCGATCGGCACCTCCAGCACGAACGCGCTGCCGCTCATGCCCGGCACCTCGTGCGTCTGCAGCACGCCACCGTGCGCCCGCACGATCCCGCGCACGATCGGCTCGTGCACCGGGTCCCCGCCGGCGTACGGCCCGCGCACCTCGATGCGCACCACCTCGCCGCGCTGCGCCGCCGCCACCACGACGGTGTTGTCCAGGTACCCGCCCGTCGCCGACACGGGCGAGTTGCCGGTGGCGTCGACGCCCGCGACGTCCGCGACGAGATGGGCGAGCGCGGTGGCCAGCATGCGCGGGTCGACCTCGGCCTCGATCGGCGGCGCGTGCACGGCGAACTGCACCCGGCCCGGACCGATCAGCTCCACCGCCCCGTCTACACCCGCGGCGACGACGGCGTCGAGCATCACCTTCGTACGGGCGACCTGTTCGGTGCCGGCGTCGAGGCGCTGGTAGCCGAGGACGTTGTCGATGAGGGTGGTGATGCGCGAGTAGCCGGCCGACAGGTGGTGCAGGACCTGGTTGGCCTCGGGCCACAACTGCCCCGCGTCGTCCGACGCCAGCGCGGCCAGCTCCCGGCGCAGCTCGTCCAGCGGCCCGCGCAGCGAGTCCCCGAGGAGGGTGAGCAACTGCTCGTGCCGGCCGGCGAGCGCCTCGTACCGGTCCTTCTCCCGCTCACCGAGGGCGGCGTAGCGGTCGGCGTCCGCGGCGACCTCCTCCGCGTGCTGCTCCCGCAGCTCCTCCAGCTCGGCGACGTGCCGCTGACGCAGCGCGGTCAGCTCGGAGGCGTGCTCCTCGGCGAGCCGCTCCAACTCCTCGGCGTGCCGCCGCTCCGCCTCCTCGTGCTCCTTGACGAGGGCGTCGTAGGGACGCCGGTCGGTGAAGGTCATCACGGCGCCGACGAGCTGGTCGCCGTCGCGCACGGGCGCGGTGGTCAGGTCGACCGGCAACTGGTCGCCGTTCTTGGCGAACAGCACCTGCCCGCGCACCCGGTGCTTGCGTCCGGAGCGCAGGGTGTCGGCGAGCGGGGACTCGTCGTACGGGAACGGCGAGCCGTCGGCGCGCGAGTGCAGGACGAGGGTGTGCAGCTCGCGCCCGCCCAGTTCACCGGCGCGGTAGCCCAGGATCTGGGCGGCGGCCGGGTTGACGAGGACGATCCGCCCGTCGGTGTCGGTGCCGACGACGCCCTCGGAGGCGGCCCGCAGGATCATCTCGGTCTGCCGCTGGGAACGGGCCAGCTCGGCCTCGGTGTCGACGGTGCCGGAGAGGTCGCGGACGACGAGCATCAGCAGCTCGTCGCCGGTGTAGCCGTAGGTGTCGTAGGCCTGTTGGCCGGTCTCCAGGTTGGCGCTGGTGACCTCGACGGGGAACTCGCTGCCGTCGGTGCGCCGCGCGACCATCCGGGTCGGCTTGGTGCGGGCCCGCGGGTCGATGTGGTCGGGGCGGCGCATGGACCCGGGGATGAGCCGCGAGTCGAACTGCGGCAGCAGGTCCAGCAGTCCCCGTCCGACCAGCGCGGTGCCCGGCGCCTCGAACGCCTCCAGCGCGATGGTGTTCGCGTTGACCACGGTGCCGTTGGCGTTGACCAGGACCAACGCGTCAGGCAGCGCGTCCAGTATGGCTGCGAGGCGAGCAGCGCCTCGGGATGGCCTGCTGCTCACGAGACGCTTCCCTCCTGTTACCGCACTTCCCGACCGCCTGGGCCATCTTGCCCATCGGCCCCCAGGGTGTCACGCGAGGGAGTCTAAGGGTTGGGGCCCGGCGGGCGGGGTGGGATGGGACGGAGGTCGCACGAGGAAGTGACGCAGAACATGTGACCGATGACCGCCGGGCCCGGCGCATGTCGCCGTCCGCTCCGTGCCGCCGTCCGCTCCGCGCTGCCGTCCACCCCGTGTCGCCGTCCGCCCCCCTGCCGCCGTCCGCCCGTGCGACCGGGACTCTAGGACCGGGCCGGGCCCCCGAGGTCGGGCAGCAGCGGCACCATGCGGTCCCAGCGGGAGATCTCGCAGCCGTCGCGGCGGTCGTACGTGGTGTCGACGGGGCGTCCGGCCCAGACGCCGGTGACGTGCGCGGTGGCCGGGCCGCCGTACTGCATGGTGCAGACGCTGCCCTCGGGCACCGGCGCGAAGGTGTCGCGGCCCCACCGGGTGTCGCCCTCGACGGCGGCGCAGGCGCCCTCCGGGTCGGGGTGGTCGCCGGCGGCGGGGTGGCAGGACAGCTCGTACGTGCCGTCCAGCTCCGGGCCCGCGTTGCGGACGGTGACCGTGAGGTGGTCGCCCTCCGGAGCGCCGGGGCCGGCGGCGGCCGGGTGCGCGGCGCAGACGGCGGCGAGGGTGGCGGCGGACAGGGCGGCGGCGCCGAGGAGGCGGGCGGCGGGGGTGCGGGAGACCTGGAACATGACCTGACCAACGCGCGGGGCGCCCGGACGTTGCGCGACCGGGCCGGCGGTCCGTCCGTGCGGACGCCGCGACCACGCCGTAAGGGCTTTGCCCTGCGGGCTTCCCGCCTAGTACCGTGGGGGCCGATTGGTGACAGCGCGCTCTACTGTGTCATCATCGGCACGCGCCACTCGCGCTCGCACGCGAGGTGGTGATGTTGTCTGGAGGCGTCGCCTAGTCCGGTCTATGGCGCCGCACTGCTAATGCGGTTTGGGGCTTACCCCCCATCGAGGGTTCAAATCCCTCCGCCTCCGCACCTTCACCGAAGCCCCGGCCCCACGGCCGGGGCTTCGGTGTTTGCCGACCGGACCCGAGTGGCGTTTGGGCAGGTCACAAGGGGTGTGGCCAATGGATTTCACATGACGGCGGCAGTCATGTAATGTTCTTCCTGTCGCCGCGAGCGGGCCGGAAGGGCCGGGAGCGGCGGTAAAACTGAAAAAGACAAGCACTCGTAGCTTAACGGATAGAGCATCTGACTACGGATCAGAAGGTTGCAGGTTCGAATCCTGCCGAGTGCACATGATTCAAAGACCCCGCCGGATTCCCCGGCGGGGTCTTTGGCATCGGTGGGCCGCGTGAGCGGGCGGCATCGGTGCTGATCCACCTTTCCAACTGTGTCTAGGGTGAGCCCATGTTGAGAGGACCCGTCTTGATATCCGACCGGCAGCCGAGCCCCGACGGAGGACGACGGTGAACAAGCCGCTGAGGGCCGTGGCGATCTTCTGCGGGCTGCTGGTGCTCGGCCTGCTGATCCGCGCGAACTGGCTGCAGTACGTCCGGGCCCCGGAGCTGGCGTCCGACACCGCCAACCGGCGGGTGCAGATCGAGCAGTTCGGCACGCCGCGCGGTGACATCGTCGTCGGCGGACGAGCCGTCACCGGTTCCACGGAGACCGAGGGCACCGACCTCAAGTACAAGCGCACCTACGCCAACGGGCCGATGTACGCGCCGGTGACCGGGTACGCCTCGCAGGCCCAGGGCATGACGCTGCTGGAGAAGACCTACGACTCCATCCTCACCGGCAAGGACGACCGGCTGGCCTTCCAGCGGTTCGCCGACGTGGTCAGCGGCGAGGGGCGGCGGCCCGGGTCGGTGGTCACCACCATCGACCCGAAGGCGCAGAAGGCCGCCTGGGACGGGCTGACCGACCTGAAGGGCGCGCGGGGGGCCGTGGTCGCCCTCGACCCGCGCACGGGGAAGGTGCTGGCGCTGGTCTCGGCGCCCTCCTACGACCCGGCGACGTTCGCGGGCAGCACCTTCAAGGACTCCGACCGCTTCGTCGCGCTCGACAAGAAGAAGAACAAGCCGCTGGCCAACCGCGCGCTGCGGGAGACCTACCCGCCGGGCTCCACCTTCAAGATCCTCACCGCGGCCGCCGCGCTCGAGCACGGCATCGTCACCGACGTCGACGCCCGCACCGACGCCGTCTCCCCGTACCCGCTGCCGCAGTCCACCAACAAGATCGGCAGCGAGGCCGGCGACGCGGTCTGCAACAAGGCCTCGATGAAGACCGCCATGCAGCACTCCTGCAACAACGTCTTCCTCGACGCCGCCTCCAAGCTGGGCCAGGACAAGCTGCGCGAGACGGCCGAGAAGTTCGGCTTCAACGAGGACGTCTACTCCGACGACTTCGGCGACCTGCTCGCCACCAAGAGCCTCTACCCCGAGAACCTCGACGCGCCGGGCACCGCCCTCACCGGCATGGGCCAGGGCAGCCTGACCAGTACGCCGATGCAGATGGCCATGGTCACCGCGGGGATCGCCAACGACGGCAAGGTGATGCAGCCGTACATCGTCGACGAGGTCAAGGGCCCGGACCTGGACACCCTGGAGAAGACCGAGCCCGCGACGATGAGCGAGGCCGTCTCCGCCGAGACCGCGCAGAAGGTCCAGGAGATGATGGAGTTCACCGCCAAGGAGGGCAGCGCGCGCCGCGCCCAGATCGACGGCATCACGGTCGGCGGCAAGACCGGTACCGCGCAGCGCGGCGTCAACGTGAACGACGAGGTGCCGTACGGCTGGTTCGTCTCCTACGGCAAGAAGGACGACGGGTCCTCGGTCGCCGTGGCCGTGTTCATCGACCCGACCGACATGGAGATCTCCCGCCAGGACATCTCCGGCGGCGGGCTCGGCGCGCCCATCGCCAAGCGGGTGATGGAGGCCGTGCTGAAGCCGTGACGCCGGTTGGGGCGACGGTGGGTCAGGGCCTCGCCGCGTCGTAGGCCTCGCGGGCCCGCTCGACCGCCGCCAGCCTCCGCTCCGTCCAGCGCGCCAGGTCCCGGACCTGCTCGGCGGCCTCGCGGCCGAGGCCGGTGAGGGAGTAGTCCACGCGGGGCGGGATCACGGGCGTGGCCTCCCGGTGCACGAGGCCGTCGCGCTCCAGCGTCCGCAGGGTCTGGGCCAGCATCTTCTCGCTGACCCGGCCGATCTCGCGGCGCAGTTCGCCGAAGCGGTGGGGGCGGTCCAGCAGGGCGATGAGGACCAGGGTGCCCCAGCGGCTGGTGATGTGCTCCATGACCAGCCGCTCCGGGCACATCGCTGCGCTTTCTGCCATGACCGTACGGTACTGCCGGGCGGGCACTCACCATGGGTGAGCGCCCGCCCGTTCCGTTGTCACCGGCGTTGTCAGTGGCGCCCCCTAGTGTTGGTGCGGTGGGGACGGAACGGGCATGGCGGTGCGCGGGGCTGCGGTGGGAGCTCGGGGGGCCCGTGCTGTCGTGGGCCGGGGGCCGGAGCAGTGCGCTGGTCCGGGGGAAGCGGGTGGCCTTCGCGGTCGCCGAGGAGGGGGTGCGGACCTGTGTGGGCGCACGGGGACACGCGTGCCCGCTGCGGGCGGGCGTGCCGGGGCGGAGCACGGGGGCGCGGTGCGAGGAGTGCGCGCGCCTCGACCGGGCGCACTCGGTGGCCGCCGACACCGTCGCGGACGACCCGCGGCCGTACCGCGTCTATCTGGCCTGGTTCGGACCGGGCCTGGTCAAGGTGGGGATCACCGCGGAGGAACGGGGCCCGGCCCGGCTGCTGGAGCAGGGTGCCGTCTGCTTCAGCTGGCTGGGCCGCGGGCCGCTGATGGCCGCCCGCCGCGCCGAGGAGCTGCTGCGGGCCGCGCTGGGCGTCCCCGACCGCGTCCCGTACGCCCGCAAGCGCGCCGTGCGGGCCGCGCTGCCCGCGTCGGAGGCGGAACGGGCGGCCGAGATCGCCGGGCTGCACGCGCGGGCAGTCGCGCTCGGCGGGTGGCCGGAGACGCTGACGCCGGAGCCGTTCCGGCCGGTCGACCACGCGGGCGTCTTCGGCATCGAGGGGGAGCGGCGCGGACCGGCCGCCGTGGCGGAGGTGGCCGGGCTGGTGGCGGGCGGTGCGATCGGGGGCGAGCTGGTGGCGGCGGCCGGGCCGGACCTCCACCTGGCGACGGAGCGCGGGGTCGTCGTGCTCGACACCCGGCTGATGACGGGGTGGGAGCTGCTCTCCGCCGGGGGCGAGCCGTGCACCGTGCCCCTGCGGGAGCTGGGACGGGCGGCGCCCGGAGTGCAGGACGGGCTGTTCTGACCGCACCCTCGGGACGGGGCCACGATGCCCGGCGGACGGACCCCCTCGGCGTCCCCTCACCCCCCTTCCCCCGCCTCACCCCCCTTGTTCACCGGAACCCGGCGCGCGATCGTGGGCCCATGAGTGATCACGAAGCCGGGCCCGTCCGCCGGTTCTGGGAGGAGCTGGGGCTGCCCGGGCTGGTCGACGTGCACACGCACTTCATGCCCGAGCGCGTGCTGCGCAAGGTCTGGGCCTACTTCGACGCCCTCGGGCCGCTGACCGGCGGGGTCGAGTGGCCGATCACCTACCGGCACGAGGAGGACGAACGCGCCGACCTGCTGCGGGCGTTCGGCGTGCGGGCCTTCACCGCCATGCTCTACCCGCACAAGCCGGGCATGGCGCAGTGGCTCAACGACTGGGCGGTGGACTTCGCCCGCCGCACCCCCGACTGCCTGCACACCTCCACCCTCTTCCCCGAGCCGGGCGTCGAGGCGTACGTCCGGCGGGCCGTCGAGGCGGGGGCGCGGGTCTTCAAGGCACACGTGCAGGTGGGCGCCTACGACCCGGCCGACGCGCTGCTCGACCCGGCGTGGGGCGTGCTCGCCGAGGCGGGGGTCCCGGTCGTCGTGCACTGCGGTTCGGGCCCGGCGCCCGGCAAGCACACCGGGCCCGGGCCGGTCGGCCGCGTCCTGGCCCGGCACCCCCGGCTGCGGCTGGTCGTCGCGCACCTGGGGATGCCCGAGTACGAGGACTTCCTGGACCTCGCCGAGCGGTACGGGGAGGTGCGGCTGGACACGACCATGGTGTTCACCGACTTCGCCGAGCGGCTCGCGCCCTTCCCGCGCCGCGCGCTGCCCCGGCTGGCGGATCTCGGCGACCGCGTCCTGCTCGGCACCGACTTCCCCAACATCCCCTACCCGTACCTGCACCAGTTGCGGGCCCTGGAGCGGCTGGAGCTGGGGGACGCGTGGCTGCGCGGGGTGTGCCACGACAACGCGGCCCGGCTGTTCGGGCTGCCCGCCGCGGTGAACTGAGCGCGGGCCCGGCGGGCGCCGGCCGCGAGGGGGCCGGCGCCCACCGGGTTCAGAGCGGGGCGACGAAGACGTGCGCGGCGGTTCGCGCGCCGATCCGGGCCGTCCCCCCGTCGCTGCCGACGGCCACCCCGTCCGCCCACGGCGTGACGCTGACCACCGCACCGGGCCGTACCCCGGCCCTGCGCAGGTCGGACAGCAGCTCGCGGTCGGTCTGCGCCGGCTCCCCGATGCGCCGTACGACCACGCGCGCGCCGTCCGGCCCGGGGGCCAGGTCACCGAGGCTGACCGCGCTCCCGGCGGGGGACGGGCCCGGGGACGCGGGCCCGCCCAGCTCCTCCAGGCCCGGGATCGGGTTGCCGTAGGGCGACTCGGCCGGGTGCCGCAGCAGGCGCAGCAGGCGGCGTTCCACGGCCTCGCTCATCACGTGCTCCCAGCGGCAGGCCTCGGCGTGGACCTGCTCCCACTCCAGGCCGATCACCTCGACGAGCAGGCATTCGGCGAGCCGGTGCTTGCGCATCACGCGCGTCGCCAGGCGGCGGCCCGCCCCGGTCAGCTCCAGCCGCCGGCCGGCGGCGACCCGCAGCAGGCCGTCGCGCTCCAGGCGGGCCACGGTCTGGCTCACGGTGGGACCGCTCTGGTCCAGGTGCTCGACGAGGCGGGCGCGCAGCGGGACCACGCCCTCCTCCTCCAGCTCCAGGACGGTGCGCAGGTACATCTCCGTGGTGTCGATGAGCCTGGACACGGGGTGGGTCAGGCAGGGGTCTCGGCGGTGGCGGTCAGCACCGCGCGCGCCAGGACGTGCCCGGACATGGTGAAGCCGAGGACGGCCGGGGTGGCGTCGGCCGGGACGCCGACGGACTCGACGTCGAGGGCGTGCACCACGACGAAGTAGCGGTGCGGGCCGTGCCCGGCCGGCGGGGCGGCGCCGATGTACCGGGCCGTGCGGAGGTCGTTGGGGAGCTGGAAGGCGCCCTCGGGCAGTCCCGAGCCGGTGTCGTCGCCGGCGCCCTCGGGCAGCTCGGTGACGGTGGCCGGGATGCCGGCGACCGCCCAGTGCCAGAACCCGGAGCCGGTGGGGGCGTCGGGGTCGTACACGGTGACGGCGTAGCCGCGGGTGCCCTCGGGGGCGCCGCTCCAGGAGAGCTGCGGGGAGACGTCCCCGCCGCCGGGCAGGCCGGAGGCGTGCTGCGCGGGCGGCCAGGGGGCGCCGTCGGCGACGGTGGTGCTGGTGACGGTGAAGGAGGGCACCTCGGGGAGGCGGGCGAAGGGGTTGTTGACGCTCATCGTGTGTTCCTTTCGGGCGGGACGGGCCCCGCGGACGGAGGGCCGAGTACGGTCCCGGCGATCACTGAGATCGACCATAACACTAATAATCGATTATCCGGAGGATCGTCTATGCTGACCCCATGACTCAGACCGTCCCCACCTCGCCCGCACCGCAGGGGAAGCGGATGCTCTCCGAGCAGGTCTACGCCCATCTGCGGGGCGCGATCATGCGCGGCGACCACCCCCCGGGCGCCGCCCTCAAGCCGCAGGACCTCGCCAAGGAGCATGGCGTGAGCCTGGCCGTGGTGCGCGAGGCCCTCGTCCGGGTGGTCGGCGAGGGGCTCGCCGACCGGCTGCCCAACCGCGGGTTCGCTGTCCCGGCGTACTCCGACCGCCGCTGGCAGGAGGTCGCGGAGGCCCGCCGCACCCTCGAACCGGTGCTGCTGCGCCTGTCCGTCGAGCGCGGGGACGTCGACTGGGAGGCCCGGGTGCGCGCCGCCCACCACCGCCTGTCCCGTACGCCCGAGTACGCGCCGGAGGAGGGTGAGTACTACAGCGAGGCGTGGTCCGAGGCGCACCGGCTCTTCCACCGGGCCCTGATGGAGGGGTGCGGCAACCCCGTGCTGCTGGAGACCTTCGACCGGCTGTGGACGGCGAGCGAGCTGGCCCGCCGCTGGTCCACGCACCGCAACCCTCACCGGGACGGCGCCGAGGAGCACCGTCGGCTGGAGGAGGCGGCGCTGGCCCGCGACGCCGACGGAGCCGCCGAGGCGCTGGTGCGGCACCTGACCCTCACGGCGGAGGGGCTGACCCCGGCGGACTGAGGGAGCGTCACCGGGTGAGGTCGGCGGCCGCGGCCCCGCAGGCGCCCGGCGGGTTTCTCAGAGAAATCACAGCTTGGGGAAAGGACCCTCTCAGAGCGCCCCGACAAGGTGGCCGCCATGACCACCACTTCGCCCCAGGGGCGCACCGAACTGCTGAGGCCGGACGGGAGCCCCGTCCGGGTGCTGGTAGTGGACGACGAGCTGTCCATCACCGAACTGCTGTCCATGGCCCTGCGCTACGAGGGCTGGCAGATCCGCAGCGCCGGCGACGGCCACGGCGCCGTCCAGGCCGCCCGCGAGTTCCGGCCCGACGCCGTCGTACTGGACATGATGCTGCCGGACATGGACGGCCTGAGCGTGCTGGGGCGGCTGCGCCGCGACCTGCCGGACGTGCCGGTGCTGTTCCTGACCGCCAAGGACGCCGTCGAGGACCGGATCGCGGGGCTCACGGCGGGCGGGGACGACTACGTCACCAAGCCGTTCAGCCTGGAGGAGGTCGTCGCCCGGCTGCGCGGACTCATCCGCCGCTCCGGCGCCGCCGACCGGCGCTCCGACTCCGTGCTCGTCGTCGGCGACCTCACCCTCGACGAGGACAGCCACGAGGTCACCCGGGGCGGCGACGGGATCCACCTCACCGCCACCGAGTTCGAGCTGCTGCGCTTCCTGATGCGCAACCCGCGGCGGGTGCTGAGCAAGGCGCAGATCCTGGACCGCGTGTGGTCCTACGACTTCGGCGGGCAGGCCAACGTCGTGGAGCTGTACATCTCCTACCTGCGCCGGAAGATCGACGCGGGGCGCGAGCCGATGATCCACACCCGGCGCGGCGCCGGATACCTGATCAAGCCCGCGGCGTGACCGGGCGGCGACGACCGCGGCCGCGGACCCTGCGGACGCGGCTCGTCGTCGCGTCGGTGACGCTGATCGCGGTGGTGTGCGCGGTGATCGGCACGGTGACGACGCTCGCGCTGCGCTCGCACCTGTACGAGCAGTTGGACGGCCAGGTTGCCGAGGTCGCGCGGCGGGTGTCCGGATTCGGGCCGCCGGGCGACCCGGCACCCGGCCAAGTGGGCCCCCAGCGGATGGACCTCGACGAGTTCGTCACGCACGGCGGCCCCCAGCCGCGCGACACGATCGTCGCCGAGACCCGCGACGGTGCCGTGGTCGACGCCAGGTACGGCGAGAAGAACGACGAGAGCACGGACCCCAGCAGGACGACGGCGGTCTCCCTCGACACGGCCCAGCGCACCGCGCTCGCCTCCGTCCCCCGGGACGGCGACGCGCACACCGTCGGGATCCCCGGCCTCGGCGACTACCGCGTCGAGTACCACGACGGCTACTACGCGGGCCTGCCCACCTCCGACGTGGACGGCACCATCAGCACGCTGGTCCTGGTGGAGGCCAGCGTCACCGCCGCCGGTCTCGTCGCCGCCTCCCTCGCCGGGGCCGTCATCGTCGGCGTCGCCACCCGCCCCCTGCGCCGGGTCGCCGCCACCGCCGGACGGGTCTCCGAACTCCCGCTGCACGCGGGCGAGGTGAACCTCGACGAACGGGTCCCGGAGTCCGAGTGCGACCCGCACACCGAGGTCGGCCGGGTCGGCTCCGCGCTCAACCGGATGCTGGACCACGTCCACGGAGCCCTGCACGCCCGGCAGCAGAGCGAGACGCGGGTACGGCAGTTCGTCGCCGACGCCAGCCACGAACTGCGCACCCCCCTCGCCTCCATCCGGGGCTACGCCGAACTCACCCGCCGGGGACGCGAACGGGTCGGCCCCGACACCCGGCACGCGCTGGGCCGCATCGAGTCCGAGGCCGGCCGCATGTCCCTGCTGGTCGAGGACCTGCTGCTGCTCGCCCGCCTGGACGCCGGGCGCCCGCTGGAGTTCGGCCGGACCGACCTCGTACCGCTCGTCGTGGACACCGTCAGCGACGCCCGCGCGGCCGGCCTCGCCCACACCTGGCGGCTCGACCTGCCCGACACCCCGGCCACGGTGACGGCGGACCCCGCCCGGCTCCAGCAGGTGCTGGTCAACCTGCTGGGCAACGCCCGCAGCCACACCCCGCCGGGTACGACCGTCACCGCGCGGGTGCGGCGCAGCGGGGAGTGGCTGTGCGTGGACGTGGAGGACAACGGGCCGGGCATCCCCGCCGCGTTGCTGCCGCACGTCTTCGAGCGGTTCGCCCGCGGCGACCTGGCCCGCTCCCGCGCGACCGGTTCGACGGGCCTCGGGCTCGCCATCGTGCGGGCAGTGACGGCCGCGCACGGCGGCGGTGTGACGGTCGACAGCGCGCCGGGGCGGACGGTCTTCACCGTCTTCCTGCCCGCCGTTCAGGAACCGCCGGAACGGCCGGAACCCCTGAAACCGCCGGAACCCCTGAAACCGCCGGAACCACTGGAACGGCCGGAACCACTGGACCCGCCGGGCCCGTCGGCGCACTCACAGGCACAGCACAGTCTCACCACACGGGCACGACAGGGGAGTTGAGAAGTGTCGGTCCCATGCGAACCGACTCTTCTCCCGGCTCCCTGCCGGCGCGGGAGCACCTCCCGGCCGCAGGAGCCGGTACGCCTGTCCTGGACGTAGTGGTCCCCGTCTACAACGAGGAGAAGGACCTCGGACCGTGCGTGCGCCGACTGCACGAGCACCTCACCCGGACGTTCCCCTACGCCTTCCGCATCACGGTCGCCGACAACGCCTCCACGGACGCCACCCCGCGCGTCGCGGCCGGCCTGGCGGCGGACCTCGCGGCGGTCAGGTCCGTCCGGCTGGAGCAGAAGGGGCGCGGCCGGGCGCTGCGGACCGTCTGGTCGGCCTCGGAGGCCCCCGTCCTCGCCTACATGGACGTCGACCTCTCCACCGACCTGAACGCGCTGCTGCCTCTGGTGGCGCCGCTGATCTCCGGCCACTCGGACCTCGCGATCGGCTCCCGGCTCGCCCGCAGCTCGCGGGTGGTGCGCGGCGCCAAGCGGGAGTTCATCTCCCGCACCTACAACCTCATCCTGCGCGGCTCCCTCCAGGCCCGCTTCTCCGACGCCCAGTGCGGCTTCAAGGCGATCCGCCGGGACGTGGCCCAGGTGCTGCTGCCGCTGGTGGAGGACACCGGCTGGTTCTTCGACACGGAGATGCTGGTGCTCGCCGAACGCGCCGGGTGCCGCATCCACGAGGTGCCGGTCGACTGGGTCGACGATCCGGACTCCACCGTGCACATCGTCCGGACGGCGGCCGACGACCTCAAGGGCGTGTGGCGGGTCGGCAGGGCCCTGGCCACCGGTTCGCTGCCGCTGGACCGGCTGACCCGCCCCTTCGGCGACGACCCGCGCGACCGCGACCTGTCCGGCGTGCCGCAGGGACTGGCCCGGCAGCTCGTCGGCTTCTGCGTCGTCGGCGCCCTGTCCACCCTCTTCTACCTCCTGCTCTACAGCGGCTTCCGCCACTTCGCCGGCTCCCAGCTCGCCAACGCGCTCGCCCTGCTGGTCTCCGCGGTCGCCAACACCGCCGCCAACCGGCGGCTGACGTTCGGGGTGCGGGGCCGGGGCGGGGCGGTGCGGCACCAGGCGCAGGGACTGGTCGTCTTCGGCATCGGCCTCGCGCTGACCAGCGGGTCACTGGCCGCCCTGGGCGCGGCGACGGCCGACCCGGACCACTCCACCGAGCTGGCGGTGCTGATCGCCGCCAACCTCGCGGCCACCGTGCTGCGCTTCCTGCTCTTCCGCGCCTGGGTCTTCCCGGACGCCGAGCCCCCGGCCCCCCTGCCGGGCCGCCGCCTTCCGGAACCGCAACTGCCGGTATCCGGTCCCGTGGACCCGTACCGGACCCGGAGCGACGCCACCGTGCGGCTCCAGCCGGTGCGCCCCGCCGACACCGACCCGAGGGACGTCCGATGACGACGCACTACGACCCGGCCGTGCACACCCCCGCCGAGGAGGAGGGGGGCCCGCCGGCCGGGGCGCCGCCCGCCCGTCACCGGCCCCGGCCGTCCCGCCCCGCCCGGCTGTGGCGCGGGCGCCCCGAGGACCCGCGCTGGGTGCGCCCCGCCCTCCTCGCCCTCCTGCTGGCCACCGCCCTGCTCTACCTGTACAACCTCAGCGCCTCCGGCTGGGCCAACTCCTTCTACTCGGCGGCCGTGCAGGCGGGCAGCCAGTCCTGGAAGGCGTTCTTCTTCGGCTCCCTCGACGCCGGCAACGCCATCACCGTCGACAAGCCCCCGGCCGCGCTGTGGCCGATGGCCCTGGCGGTGCGGGTCTTCGGCCTCTCGTCCTGGTCGATTCTCGTCCCCGAGGTGCTGATGGGGGTGGGCACGGTCGCCGTCGTGTACGCGGCCGTGCGCCGCCGGTTCAGCCCCGCGGCCGGGCTGATCGCGGGCGGGGTGCTCGCGCTCACGCCCGTCGCCGCGCTGATGTTCCGCTTCAACAACCCGGACGCGCTCCTGGCCCTGCTGATGTCCCTCGCCTGCTACCTCGTCGTACGGGCGCTGGAGGACGGGCGGACCAAGTGGCTGGTGTGGGCGGGCGTCGCGATCGGCTTCGCGTTCCTGGCGAAGACCCTCCAGGCCTTCCTGATCCTGCCCGCGCTCGCCCTCGTGTACGGCGTCTGCGCGCCGGTGCGGCTTAGGAAGCGCCTCGGGCAGCTCGCGCTGGCGACCGCCGCGATCGTCGTCTCCGGCGGCTGGTGGGTCGCGGTCGTGGAGCTGTGGCCGGCGTCGTCGCGGCCGTACGTCGGCGGCTCGCAGAACAACAGCTTCCTGGAGCTGACCTTCGGCTACAACGGCCTCGGCCGGCTGAGCGGCGACGAGACCGGCAGCGTCGGCGGCGGCGGTGGTCCCGGCGGCGGGGGCGGGGGACAGTGGGGCGAGACCGGCTGGGACCGGATGTTCAACTCGGAGATCGGCGGCCAGATCTCCTGGCTGCTCCCGGCCGCCCTGATCCTGCTCGTCGCGGGCCTCGTCGCCACGCGCCGCGCCGGCCGCACCGACACCGCGCGCGCGTCCCTCCTGGTCTGGGGCGGCTCCCTGCTGATGACCACGGTCGTCTTCAGCTACATGGCCGGCATCTTCCACCAGTACTACACGGTCGCCCTCGCCCCGTACCTGGCGGCGGTCGTCGGCATGGGCGCGGCGACGCTGTGGGAGCGGCGCGAGCGGGTCTGGGCGTCCCTCGCGCTGGCCGCCGCCGTCACGGCGAGCGCAGCCTGGGGGTACGTCCTGCTCGACCGCACGCCCGACTACCTGCCCTGGCTGAGGGTGACGGTCCTGGTCGGCGGCCTGGTCGCCGCGCTCGGGCTCGTCTTCGCCGGCCGGCTGGGACGGCGGACCGCCCTCGCGGCGGCGGGCCTCGGCCTGGCGGCGTCGCTGGCGGCGCCCGCCGCGTACACGCTGAGCACCGTGCGGGAGGGGCACAGCGGCTCCATCGTCACGGCCGGTTCGTCCGGCGCGAGCATGCGGGGCGGCGGTCCCGGCGGCCGGGGCGGCGGTCCCGGTGGCGGCGGTTTCCCGGGCGGCGGGGCCGCGCCGGGGCAGGGGCCGGGGCAGAACCAGGGCGGCCCCGGTGGCGGCGGCTTCCCCGGCGGCGGCACCGCTCCGGGGGGCGGCGCGAACCAGAACGGCCAGGGGTCCAACGGCCAGATGCCCAACGGCCAGAACGGCCAGAACGGCCAGAACGGGCCGACCGGCGGTCCGAACGGTGAAGGCGGCCGGATGGGCGCGGGCGGCGGGATGGGCGGCCTGCTCAACGGCGCCGAGGTCGGCTCCGAGGCGAAGAAACTGCTGGAGGCCGACGCCGACTCCTACACCTGGGTCGCCGCGGCGGTGGGTTCCCAGAACGCCGCGAGCTACCAGCTCGGCACCGGCGACCCGGTGATGGCCGTCGGCGGCTTCAACGGCACCGACCCGTCCCCGACCCTGGCGCAGTTCAAGAAGTACGTGGCGGACGGCAGGATCCACTACTTCATCGCCGGTGGCACGGGCGGCGGCATGGGCGGCGGCTCCGGCACCTCCTCGCAGATCACCTTGTGGGTCGAGGCCAACTTCAAGGAGGTCACGGTCGGCTCGGCCACTTTCTACGACCTCACCTCCCCGACGAACCAGATGAACCAGATGAACCAGATGAACCCGACGGAGTGACTGACGACTACTGCCGACTTCGTGTTGTACAGCGTACAGGGCAGCCCTATACGCTGTACAACATGACGACATCACCCCAGGAATCCGCCGGGGAACGGGAGACCGTCCCCCCGGCCCAGGGCCACCCGCAGCGCTGGCTGATCCTCGGCGTCATCAGCCTCGCCCAGCTCACGGTGGTCCTGGACAACACCGTGCTGAACGTGGCCATCCCCTCCCTCACCGACGAACTGGGCGCGGCCACCTCCGACATTCAGTGGATGATCAACGCCTACTCGCTCGTCCAGTCCGGCCTGCTGCTCACCGCGGGCAGCGCGGCCGACCGGTACGGCCGCAAGAAGATGCTGGCCGCCGGACTCGCGCTGTTCGGACTCGGCTCGCTGGCGGCCGGACTCGCCGACAGCACCGGCCAGTTGATCGCGGCACGGGCCGGTATGGGCGTCGGCGGCGCCCTGCTGCTGACCACCACGCTCGCCGTGGTCGTGCAGATCTTCGCGCCGGCCGAGCACGCCAGGGCGATCGGCATCTGGAGCGCGGTCAGCGCGCTCGGCTTCGCCTGCGGTCCCCTGATCGGCGGCTTCGTCCTCGACCACTTCTGGTGGGGGGCGATCTTCCTGATCAACCTGCCGGTGGTCGCCCTCGGTCTGGTCGCGGTCGTGACCCTGGTCCCGGAGTCGAAGAACCGGCAGGGCGACCGGCCCGACCTGCTCGGTGCCGTGCTCTCCACGATCGGCATGGCGGCACTGGTCTACGCGATCATCTCCGGCCCCGGGCACGGCTGGACCTCGGGCCGGGTCCTGGCCACGGCCGCCGTCGCGGTGACGGTGCTCACGCTCTTCGCCCTCTGGGAGAGCCGCGTGCCGTACCCGATGCTCGACCTCGGCTTCTTCCGGAACCGGCGCTTCACCGGGGCGGTGGCCGGACTGGTGCTGATCAGCTTCGGCATGGGCGGCGCGCTGTTCCTGCTCACCCAGCACCTGCAGTTCGTGCTCGGGTACGGCCCGCTGGAGGCCGGGCTGCGGACCGCGCCGCTGGCCCTGACGGTGGTGCTGCTGAACTTCTCCGGCGTGGCGGCGAAGTGGCTGGCCCGGCTGGGCACGCCGGTGGCGGTGCTGCTGAGCATGGTGCTGATGTCGGCGGGCCTGGTGTCCGTCGCCACGCTGACCGGGACGGGCTACGCCGGCACGCTGGTGGGGCTGCTGCTGATCGGCGTGGGGTGCGCACTGGGCAACCCGGCCCTGGCCCACGCCCTGATGAGCGCCATCCCGCCGGCCAGGGCCGGAGTCGGCGCGGGCGTCAACGGCACGCTGGCCGAGTTCGGCAACGGGCTGGGGGTGGCCGTCCTCGGGGCGGTGCTGAACTCCCGGTTCGCTGCGCTGGCGCCGGTCGCGGCGACGTCGTTGCCGGCGGCGCTGGCCGCGGCGCACGGGGAGGGGGAGCGGGGGCGGGTCCTCGACGCGTTCTCCTCCGGCGCGGAGAGCAGCCAGTTGGTGGGGGCCGTCGCGGTCCTGCTGGGCGGCGTGGTGGCCGCGGTGTTGCTGCGGAGGGCAGAGCGGGCAGACTCGGGGGTTGTGAGCGCCTGAGGGCTCGGGTCGCCCGGCGGAGCCGCACAATGATGCGGTCCCGCGTCCCCGCGGGGCGCTGCGCCGGCCGGCGCGCAACGGATCGAGGAGAGGTGCCCATGGCGAAGGCAGGGCGGCAGGGGCCCCGGGCCAGTGTGTGGCTGAACGGGGAGGGACGCCGCAGCGGACGGCGCGGGGGGCAGCCGTCCGGGCTCGACCGGGACCGGATCACCGGGGCCACCGTCCGGCTGCTGGACGCCGAGGGCCTGTCCGGGTTCTCCATGCGCCGCCTGGCCGCCGAGCTGAACGTCACCGCGATGTCCGTCTACTGGTACGTCGACACCAAGGACGAGCTGCTCGAACTCGCCCTGGACGCCGTCTTCGGCGAGCTGCGCCACCCCGACCCGGACGCCGGTCTCGACTGGCGCGAGGAGCTGCGCGCCCTGGCCCGGGAGAACCGGGCGCTGCTGGTGCGCCACCCCTGGTCGTCGCGGCTGGTCGGCACCTACCTCAACATCGGGCCGCACGCGCTGGCCTTCTCCCGGTCGGTGCAGAACGTCGTGCGCCGCAGCGGGCTGCCCGCCCACCGCCTGACCGGCGCCATCGCCGCCGTCTTCCAGTTCGTCTACGGCTACGGCACCATCGAGGGCCGTTTCCTCGCGCGCGTGGAGGACACGGGACTGAGTCCGGACGAGTACTTCCGGGACTCGATGACCGCCGCGACCGAGATGCCGGACAACGCGGGCGTCATCGAGGACGCCCAGGGCATCATGGCGGCCCGGGGCGGCGACACCGTCGCGGAGATGCTGGACCGGGACTTCGAGTTCGCCCTCGACCTCCTCGTCGCGGGCATCGAGGCGATGGTCCGGCAGGGCTGACCCGCCACCGTCCCCGCGCCTGCCACCGTCCCCGCGCCTGCCACCGTCCCCGCGCCTGCCACCGTCCCCGCGCCTGCCGCAGGCCCCGGGCCTGTCCTGGCCTCGCGTCCGTCCTGGCCTCGCGCCCGCCGCAGGCCCCGCGCCCGCCGCAGGCCCCGCGCCCGCCGCAGGCCCCGTGCCCGGCGGGCGACCTCAGCCGTTCGCCGCCAGCCGCGCCGGGAAGCCGCCGGTCGCCACCGGACCCCACCGTTCGGGCCTCACTCGGATGAGGGACTTGCCCTGCTCCACCATGGCCCGCCGGTACTCGTCCCAGTCGGGGTGCTCGCCGGAGATGTTGCGGAAGTACTCCACCAGCGGCTCCACGGACTCCGGGGCGTCGATGACCTCCGCGGTGCCGTCGATCTGGACCCAGGGGCCGTTCCACTCGTCGCTGAGCACGACGAGCGCGACCCGCGGGTCGCGGCGCGCGTTGCGGGTCTTGGCCCGCTCGGGGTAGGTCGAGACGACGATCCGCCCCGAGTCGTCGACCCCGCAGGTCAGCGGCGACGCCTGCGGGCTGCCGTCGGCCCGCCGGGTCAGCAGGACCGCCCGGTGCCGGGGGCGCACGAAGTCCAGCAACTCGTCCAGGGAGACACGGGTGTTCGTCGCGATGTTCGGTGCCATGCCGTCAGCCTAGGCCGCGGTGCCGTCACCCGCCGCCCCGCCGTACGGCCCCGCGGTCCCGCTCCCCGCGCCCAGCGCCTCCGCGAGGCTGTCGTGGACCGGTACGTCGCGGCGCAGGCCGGAGAGTTCGAGGACGCGGCTCGCCACGCCCTTCGGGGCGGCCACCACGCGCAGCAGGACGCGGTCGGGCAGCCCGCGGCGTACGGCGGCGAGGAGGCGGACGCCCTGGGAGTCCATGAAACGGGTCGCGGACAGGTCCAGCACGAGCAGGCGCAGCCCGTCGGAGCGCTGCTCCACGGCGGTCATGATCAGGGGCAGCAGCCCCGCGGCGTTGCAGAAGTCGATCTCGCTGGGGAGGGCGAGCACGGCGCAGCCGGGTGGATCACACGGCTCGCACGGTTCGCAGGACTGGGGGTGGAAGGTCACAGCACTCACCTGACAGACGTCCGTCGGGCTTCCGGCCGGGCCGCTTCCTGACCCGTCCCCATTCCATCACGCGGCGCGGCGGCGCGAAAGGCGCGCAGGCGCGGAAGGCCGCCCGCACGCGCGGGAGGCAGCCCGCACGCGCGGACCGTCGACCGAGCGTCACCGGCACGCAACCAAGCAGCTAAAGTTGCTGTTCGTCCTGTGCTCGCAGTCGGGAATGTGCTGCGGAGCTCTCCTGCGCACGGCCGTGAGGCCGCGCATGCCGAAGAGGTTCGTGGTGGCTGCGTCCGAATTTTCTGATTTGCCGCGTTTTCCGGTGGGCTTCGAGCTGGCCGACGCCCTGACAGCCGCGGCCCGGGACCTGCACGGGACGGCCACGCCCGGCGACACCCTGCACACCGCCGTCGAACTGGCCGTACGCCTGCTGCCCGACGCCGAGTACGCGGGCATCTCGGAGATCCAGCGCGGCGGCCGGCTGCGCACCCTGGCCTGGACCGACGAGACCATACGGTTCGCCGCCGAGCCCCGCCAGGGCGGCCACGGCGGCCACGTCCCGCACCCCGACTGGGAGCGCCTGTGGACGACGCCCGTGGTGCGCACGGACGACAGCGAGGCCGACGGCGGCGGCAACGCCCTGTCCGGGCTCGGCCTGCGCTCGGCGCTCTCCCTGCGGCTGCGCGCCGACCGGCGCCGGCTGACCGTGCTGACGGCGTACGCCCGCAAGCCGCAGGCGTTCGACGAGACGGCCACCCGCATCGGCCGGCTGTTCACCGCGCACGTCTCCCTCGCCCTGGACTCGGCGACCGTGCGCGAGCAGCTCACCGAGGCGATGCGCACCCGGGACCTGATCGGCCAGGCCACCGGCATCCTGATGGAGCGTCTGGACATCGACGCGGCCGGTGCCTTCGAGTCGCTGGTGAAGGCCTCCCAGCGCGAGAACGTGAAACTCCGCGACCTGGCCCGTCGCATCGTCGACGCCAACTCCGCGGCCGGTGGACGAGGTGTGACCGAGCGGTGACGGGACATCCGTACGGTCATGACCCAGCAGACCACGGACACGGACCCGGGTACGGAGACGCTCGACCACGCCCTCGCGCGCAGCCGGGGGCTGGACACCCTGCTGCGCGACCTGACGGACCGGGCGGTCGAGCAGGTGCCCGGCGCCGACGCCTGCTCGGTCACGGTGCGCCGCGCCGACCGGCTGATGACGCTGGCGGGCAGCACCGGCCTGCCCGGCGGCCTGGACCTGCGCCAGTACGAGAACGGTTCGGGACCCTGCGTGGACGCCGCCGAGTCGGGCAGCGCCCAGTACTCGGCCGACCTGGCCGCCGAGACCCGCTGGCCCGCGTACACGCGGTACGCGCTGGCCACCGGGGTGCGCTGTGTGCTGGCGCTGCCGCTGGCCGTCGAGGGCGAGGCGGGCGCCGCGCTCAATCTCTACGGCGTCGAGCCCGACTCCCTGGCCCAGGGGCTGGAGCCGGCCGGTGCCTTCGCGGAGCGGACCGCGGACGCCGTGAACGAGGCCCTGCGCATCGAGCGGGAGCGGGCCTCGGCGGCCGACGTGCGCACCGCCCTGCTCTCCCGCAGCGTCATAGACCAGGCGGTCGGCATGCTCATGGCCCGGGAGCGCATCGACGCCCACCGGGCCCTGGAGCGGCTGCGCCGGGTCTCACAGGACCGGAACGTCAAGCTCCGCGACCTGTGCGCCCAGGTGGTGGCCCGGGCGTCCGGCGGTGCCTCACACGGCCGGAAGTGACTCCCCCTGGACCGCCTGGACGTCCAGCTCGACCCTGAGCGTGGTGCCGATGGCGGCGATGCCGGCCTGGACGACCTGGTTGTAGTTCATGGCGAAGTCCTCGCGGTGCAGTTCCGTCGTCGCCCGGAAGGCCGCCCGGGTGCCGCCCCAGGGGTCGGCGCCGGTGCCGAGGTAGGCCAGGTCCAGGTCGACCTCGCGCACGACCCCGTGCAGGCCCAGCTCGCCGTGGACGGTCCAGCGGTCGGGCCCGGCCTCGCTCACGCCCGTGGAGCGGTAGGTGATCTCCGGGAAGCGCTCCACGTCCAGGAAGTCCGCCGAGCGCAGGTGGGTGTCGCGCATGCCGTTGCCCGTGTCGATGGAGGCCGCCTTGATCACCGCCTCCACCCGGGACTTGGTCACGTCGTCCGGCGCGATCTCGACGGTGGCGGCGAAGTCGGTGAAGCGCCCGCGCACGCTGGAGATGCCCAGGTGCTGGGCGACGGCGGCGACGCTGGAGTGCGCCGGGTCGACCGTCCACGGTCCCGGCGGCGGCAGTTCCGTGCCGCCCTGGCGGGACAGCGTCACCGTGCCGACCTCGGCCCGGCCGCTCGCGGTGACGATCGCGCTGGAGGCGGCGGGCGCGTAGCCGACCGCGGTGACGATCACGGTGTACGCCCCCGGCGTCAGCGCGGTGGTGTCCCGCACGGCGCCCTCGGTGTCCGCCTCGGCGCGCAGCACCTGCACACCGGTCATGTCGGTCACCGTGACGACCGCGTGCGACACGGCCCATCCGTCCCGCGTTCGGATCCTCGCGGTCAGTCCCATCCCGTTTTCTCCCTGCAAAGGCTCAGAAAGTGGTCGTAAAAAACCGGCCCGTGGGGGCGGGCGCACCTCCGCTCAGAGCGCGCACGCCACCACGGGCCGGGGCCTGCTACTCGCCGGGGTGGGCGAGCTCGATGTCGTGGCCGTCGGCACCGGGGCCGGTGACCGTCAGGGCGGTGGCCACCGGCGGGTAGCCGGTCGCGATGACCGTGTACTCACCGGAGTCCAGGTCGGTGAAGGCGTACGCCCCGTCCGCCCCGGTGGTGGCCGTGCCGATCACGTTGCCCGCCGCGTCGACCAGGGTGACCCGGGCGTCCGCCAGCGGACCGTGCGGTGCCCGCACGACGCCCTGGAGCTGGGCGCCGGCCTGGAGGTCGACCTCGACGCGGGTGACGCCGGTGCCGCCCACCTCGAGCGGCAGTGCACGGGGCCGGTAGCCGGCCGCGTTGACCGCGACTGTCACCGTGCCCGGCACCAGCTCGGTGAAGGCGAACTCGCCCGCCTCGCCGGTGGTGGCGCTGGCCAGCAGGTCACCGCGCACGTCGGTCACGATCACCATGGCGTCCTTGACCGGCTGTCCGCTCTCCTCGGCCTTCACCAGGCCGGTGAGCCCGCTGGTGCCGCTGAGCAGGATGTCGTAGGCGACCGGCTCGTCGTTGACGACGATGGTGGAGGCCTGCGGCTGGAACCCGTCGGCGGAGGCGATCAGCACGTACGACCCGGCGCTCGGCGCGTCGACGGCGTAGGAGCCGTCGGCCTGGGCGACGGACCGGCCGAGCTGGCGGCCGGCCAGGGAGATCAGCGTGACGGCGGCCTGCGGGACCGGCGCGGACTCGGCGCCGCGGACGAATCCGCGGACGGCGATGCCGCCGGAGACGGGCGCCTGCGGTTCACCGGAGCCGGTCGCCGTGGCGACGGCGGCCGTCCGCTGCGTGACCGCCGGGGCGGCCGCGGTGTCCGAGACGGCCGAGCTGTCCGGGGCCGCGGAGGGCGTGGCGGCCACGGCGGCCGTCGCACCGGCCGGGGCCGGCTCGCCGGCGACGCGGACGGCCTCGGCGGGGGTGCCCGCCACCGGCGGGGCGGCCTCGGCCGACGACTCCGCGGCCTGGGCCAGGGCGCCCTTGGTGCGCAGCGGGACCTCCTTGATGAAGAGCGTCACCAGGAAGCCGAGCAGGGCGATCGGCGCGACGTACAGGAAGATGTCGGCGATGCCGTGCCCGTAGGCGCTCTCCAGCCAGGTGCGGATGGGGGCGGGGAGCAGGTCCATGTCGGGGATCTGCCCGGAGCCCAGGGCCTTGCCGGCCGCGAGCTGGTCCTCGGGCTTGAGCTGCCCGATGGTGTCGGTGGCGTAGTGGCTGATCCGGGACGACATGATCGAGCCGAGCACCGAGACGCCCACCGCGCCGCCGAGGGAACGGAAGAAGGTCACGGTGGAGGACGCGGAGCCCAGGTCGCTCGGCTCCACCTGGTTCTGCGTGCAGAGCACCAGGTTCTGCATCATCATGCCGACGCCGAGACCCATCAGGGCCATGAAGACGCCGATGTGCCAGTACGGGGTGTCGTAGCGCATGGTGCTGAGCAGGCCCAGGCCCGCGGTCAGCAGCACACCGCCGGTGAGCAGCCAGCTCTTCCACTTGCCGGTCTTGGTGATGATGATGCCGGAGACCGTGGACGAGATGAACAGACCACCGATCATCGGGATCGTCATGACGCCCGACATGGTCGGGGACTTGTCCCGGGCCAGTTGGAAGTACTGGCTGAAGTAGACGGTGCCCGCGAACATCGCGATACCGACGAACAGCGAGGCCAGCGAGGCCAGGGTGATGGTGCGGTTCTTGAACAGGCGCAGCGGGATGATCGGCTCGCTGGCCTTCGACTCGACGAGGAGGAAGATCAGCGTCAGCACGATCGCGCCGCCGACCATGACGCCGGTCTGCCACGACATCCAGGAGTACTTGTCGTCGGCGAAGGTCACCCAGATGAGCAGCAGGCAGACGGCCGCGGTGATGAAGAAGGCGCCGGCCCAGTCGACCTTGACCTTCCGCTTGACCACGGGCAGGTGCAGCGTCTTCTGCAGCACGATCAGCGCGAGGATCGCGAAGGGCACGCCGACGTAGAGGCACCAGCGCCAGCCGAGCCAGCTCGTGTCGGTGATGACGCCGCCGAGCAGCGGACCGCCGACGGTGGCGACGGCGAAGGTGGCGCCGATGTAGCCGGAGTAGCGCCCGCGCTCACGCGGGGCGATCATCGCGGCCATGATGATCTGCGCCAGGGCGGACAGACCGCCGGCGCCCATGCCCTGGATGGCCCGCGCGGTGATCAGCATCGCGGGGTTCTGCGCCAGACCGGCCACGACGGAGCCGACGACGAAGACGAGCAGGGCTATTTGGACCAGGGCCTTCTTGCTGAACAGGTCCGCGAGCTTGCCCCACAGGGGGGTGGACGCGGTCATCGTCAGCAGCGAGGCGGTGACGACCCAGGTGTAGGCGCTCTGGCCGCCACCGAGGTCCCCGATGATCTCGGGCAGTGCGTTGGTGACGATGGTCGAGGACAGGATCGCGCAGAACATGCCGAGCAGCAGCCCGGACAATGCCTCCATGATCTGCCGGTGCGTCATCGGAGCGTCTCCGTTGGAGCCTCCCCCGTGCTTGGCATGAGCCCGCACACCGGCTGGTGTGGTCGTTGCCATGGACTTCCTTTACTTAATGGTGATCGCGGGTGTACGGGTGGACGTGTCGTCCCCGGACAGTGCGGGAGGCCGGGCGGCGGGGACCCGGCAGTCGTCGAAGCTGGCCCTGAGGCGGGCCATGAGCCGGGAGAGCTGACCGACCTCGTCGTCGGACCAGTCGCTCAGGCGGTGGGAGAGCAGTTGGGTGCTCCGCTCGGCGATCTCGTCGAGCTGCTCCTGCCCCGCGGGCGTCAGGCGCAGGATGCGCGAGCGCTTGTCGGCGGGGTCGGGGAAGCGCTCGATCCAGCCGCGCTCGGCGGCGTGGGCGACGTGCCGGCTGGTGACCGACATGTCCACGGCGAGCAGTTCCGCGAGCTTGCTCATGCGCATGTCCCCGTGCCGGCCGAGCAGCGTCAGTACGGCGAAGGACCCGCCGGGGCAGTCTGACGGCAGCAGCCGCCCCATCTCCCGCTTCACGGCACCGAAGGCGCTGAACTGGCGGATCAGCTCCTCGTACTGCGCCTTTCCGGCCATGCGCACCTCCCGATTCGTTGCTTAGGGCAACCATAGGGTTCGTTAGTTGCTACAGGCAAACAAAAACGGGGGGTCTGGCACAAAAAATTGGCAAAGGCAAGTATTGCGAAAGTAAATGCGCAGGTGGTAAGGGGTGGGCCGGCCCAAGAGGGCTCGCGGGCCCCGCACTTGGGCGGCACCGGCGGATTCGCTAGTGTCTCGGCCCATGGCTAACACCCAGGGCCCCCAGGGCAATAACGACCCCGCAGGCAGCACCCAGATGTTCCGCGCGTTCGTCGACGACGCCCCGCAGAGCCGGCAGGCTGCCCCCGCCTCCTCCTCCGGGCCCCGCGTCGGCCTGATCGTCGGCGTCCTGGCCGCCGTGATCGTCGTCGCGGCGGTGGCCTGGCTGGCGCTCGGCTAGCACCGCCCCGGTCCTGCGCGGCCGGCGGCAGACCTGCGGACGGCGGCCGCCGCGGCACCCCCGAGGTGCCACGGCGGCCGCCGTGCCGTCGTACGGGCGCTCCCGCGCCGCCGTCTCAGTCGGAGATCAGGCCCTCGCGCAACTGCGACAGGGTCCGGGTGAGCAGCCGGGAGACGTGCATCTGCGAGATGCCGACCTCCTCGCCGATCTGCGACTGGGTCATGTTGGCGAAGAAGCGCAGCATGATGATCCGCCGCTCCCGGGGCGGCAGCTTGGCCAGCAGTGGCTTGAGGGACTCGCGGTACTCCACGCCCTCCAGCGCCGTGTCCTCGTAGCCCAGGCGGTCCGCCAGGGAGCCCTCGCCGCCGTCGTCCTCCGGGGCCGGGGAGTCCAGCGAGGAGGCGGTGTAGGCGTTGCCCACGGCCAGACCGTCGACCACGTCCTCCTCGGACACGCCCAGCACGGCGGCCAGCTCGGCGACCGTCGGGGAGCGGTCCAGCTTCTGGGACAGCTCGTCGCTGGCCTTGGTCAGCGCCAGGCGCAGTTCCTGGAGGCGGCGCGGGACGCGCACCGACCACGAGGTGTCGCGGAAGAACCGCTTGATCTCGCCGACGACGGTCGGCATGGCGAAGGTCGGGAACTCGACCCCCCGCTCGCAGTCGAAGCGGTCGATCGCCTTGATCAGCCCGATGGTGCCGACCTGGACGATGTCCTCCATCGGCTCGTTGCGGGAGCGGAAGCGCGCCGCGGCGTAGCGCACCAGGGGGAGGTTGAGCTCGATCAGGGTGTCCCGGACGTAGGCACGCTCGGGGCTGTCCTCGTCGAGGGCGGCGAGCCGCAGGAACAGGGAACGGGACAGGGTGCGGGTGTCGATGGCCTCCGTGACCGGAAGCGTCTGGGCCGGCACGGCGTCGAGGTCCGGCACGGCCTCGCCGGCCCGGTCGCCGTCGGCGGGACCGGCGGAGCCGACGGTGTCGATGGGGCCGACGGTCTCGACGGCGCCGAGCGCCTCGATCGAGTCGGGCGCGGTCTCGCTCTCCGCGAGCGCGAGCACCTTCGAGCTGCCCTGTTCTGCGGACATGCCACCCCCTTTGGGTCGCGGGACGGTCGGGGCACGCGCTCCCACGCCGGGAACGCAGCCTTCACCTGAATACCGGAGCCGAAGCTCCGGCAAACGCGTCTCCGGCAGAATGTCACATGTCGGCAACGCGCTGTAGTGACATGTCGACATCCGAGACGCGAAGACCCCCTGGAAACAGGGGGTCTGATGGGCTTTCAGCCCGATTCCGTCCACAACGGCCCCGGCGGGCGATTCGCTCTCGCCGGTGACGACTCGCTCGTGCATTCGACCCCGTGCGAGGCCCCTGCCGAGCCTACGCGTCGATCCGGTTCGCCGACCTCAGTCGCTGGAAACTGCGGGCCAGCAGCCGGGAGACGTGCATCTGGGAGACGCCGAGTTCCGCACTGATCTGGGACTGGGTGAGGTTGCTGTAGTAGCGCAGCAGCAGGATCCGCTGTTCCCGCTCGGGGAGTTGGACGAGCAGGTGGCGCACCAGGTCGCGGTGCTCGACCCCGTCGAGCGCCGGGTCCTCGTAGCCGAGCCGGTCCAGCAGGCCGGGCAGCCCGTCGCCCTCCTGGGCGGCCTCCAGCGAGGTGGCGTGGTACGACCGCCCCGCCTCGATGCAGGACAGCACCTCGTCCTCGGTGATGCGCAGCCGCTCGGCGATCTCGGCGGTGGTCGGGGAGCGCCCGAAGGCGGTCGTCAGGTCCTCGGTGGCGCTGTTGACCTGCACCCACAGCTCGTGCAGCCGGCGCGGCACGTGCACCGTGCGCACGTTGTCGCGGAAGTACCGCTTGATCTCGCCGACGACGGTCGGCATCGCGAACGTCGGGAACTGCACGCCGCGCTCCGGGTCGAAGCGGTCGATGGCGTTGATGAGCCCGATCGTGCCGACCTGGACGACGTCCTCCATCGGCTCGTTGCGGGAGCGGAAGCGGGCGGCGGCGTAGCGCACCAGTGGGAGGTTGGCCTCGATGAGCGCCGCGCGCACCCGGTCGTGCTCCGGCGTGCCCGGGGTGAGGTCCTTCAGCTCGCCGAACAGCACCTGCGTCAGGGCCCGGGTGTCGGCGCCCCGGCTGCGCTGCGGCGCGGGTGTCTCCTGGGTCTGGGAGGGGGGTGCGGGCGGTGCTTGAGGCGCAGTACTGGCCGGCACGGTCAACTCCACCTCGTGATCTGTCAATTCTTCCGTAACTCATCCGTCAAAAGCGGTCATAGCATCACAAGACATGTCCACTGTGTGCAAGCACCGCACAACCTCGTGTTGAGTGAACGCAGAACGGCCCCGCACCGGGCCGGTGCGGGGCCGAACACGGGTCCGCGGCGCCCTGCGGGCCCGCGGTCGTACTAGAACTCGTAGTCGGCGATCACCCAGGTGGCGAACTCCCGCCACAGTGCGACGCCCGCCTGGTGCGCCGGGTGTTCGAGGTAGCGCTTGAGCGCGTCGGCGTCGTCCACGGCCGAGTTGACGGCGAAGTCGTAGGCGATGGGCCGGTCGCTGATGTTCCAGGCGCACTCCCAGAAGCGGAGTTCGCCGATCTGGCCGCCGAGCGCCCGGAAGGCCTCGACGCCCTCGACGACGCGCGGGTCGTCGCGCTCGACGCCGTCGTTCAGCTTGAACAGCACAAGGTGGCGGATCATCACTTTCCTCCGTTGGCGGCCCAGGTCATGAAGTCGCCCACGGCGCCCGCCGCGTCGGAGATGCCCTGGAAACCTATCTGCACGTAGTCGGCTGCCTTGGCCGGATCCGTGATGATCACGTACAGCACGAAGACCACGACCACATAGACGGCGATCTTCTTCGAGTTCACCGCCACCGCGGCCTCCCCTGTCCTTTCGACCCACGTCTCGGTCGCTCATGATCGCACGAAGGGCCCCGTCTTTCGACGGGGCCCTTCCCAAGCGGTAGCGGAGGGATTTGAACCCTCGGTGACTTGCGCCACACTCGCTTTCGAGGCGAGCTCCTTCGGCCGCTCGGACACGCTACCGAGAGAGACCTTACAGCACGGGGCGGCATGCTCTGAAATCGGTATCGCGGCCGACGAACACCCGTCCGGCCCGGGGTCAGCGGTCGCGGAAGAAGTCCGTGAGCAGCCGGGCGCAGTCGTCCTCGAGCACCCCCCCGATCACCTCGGGACGGTGGTTGAGGCGCCGGTCGCGCACGAGGTCCCACAGGGACCCGGCGGCGCCCGCCTTGTCGTCGCGGGCGCCGTAGACCACGCGGTCCACGCGGGACTGCACCAGCGCGCCCGCGCACATCGTGCACGGTTCCAGGGTGACGACGAGCGTGCAGCCGACCAGCCGCCACTCGCCGGTCTTCGCGGCGGCCCGCCGGATCGCCAGGACCTCGGCGTGGGCCGTCGGGTCCCCGCCGGCCTCGCGTTCGTTGTGCCCCGCGGACAGCACCGTGTGCCCGTCCGGCGCCAGGACGACGGCGCCGACGGGCACGTCCCCGCCCCGCGGGGCCAGCCCGGCCTCGGCCAGGGCGAGCCGCATCGCGGCCCGCCACGGGTCGCGCACCGGGTCGGGCGGTGCCTGGCCGGGGTCCGGCCCGTCCGGCGCGGTCAGCGGACGGTCTCCAGCACGTCGAGGGCGCCGAGGGCCTCGGCGATCTCCCCGACCGCGTCCCCGGTCATCGAGCGCAGTTCCTTCTCGCTCATGCCGAGGTCGTCGAGGATCTCCGCGTCGCCGACCGGTCCGTGCGGCACGGCCTCGCCGGTGCCGGCGGCCGCGTCGGAGCCTGCACCGCCGTCCTCGTCGTCGTCGGACTCGCCGTCCTCCGTGCCGTCGAGGTCGAGGGCGTCGAGGACGTCGCCGTCGTCACCGGGTTCCCGGCCGAGCAGTTCGTCGGTGAGGAGGATCTCGCCGTAGCTGCTGCGGGCCGCCGCGGCGGCGTCCGAGACGTAGATACGCGGGTCCTCCTCGCCGTCCACCCGGACGACCCCGAACCACGCGTCCTCCTGCTCGATCAGCACGAGCACCGTGTCCTCGTCGGGAGAGGCCTCCCGGGCCAGGTCGGCAAGATCCGACAGGGTTTCCACATCGTCGAGCTCTGTGTCGCTCGCTTCCCACCCGTCTTCGGTGCGCGCGAGCAGTGCGGCGAAGTACACCGTGACTCTCCCACTGGTCCTAGGCGTGCCGGTTGGGGGTCCCCCCGGCGGAGGCTGCGGGCGGGGGAGCCGTGCTTCGAGCCCCACCCACTCGGAATCGTGGCAGAAACAAGGCAGTCAGGGGACGTCTTCCGCGCCCTGTGTCCGGCTGTTTCGACCGGCGTTCCGGAAGATGCGTGCCCGGGCCGCCGTCCAGCAGCGTTCTCGTCGCCGCCACGTGCGGATCGTACGCGGATTCTCGCGGTCCCCGCGTACGTCCGTCACCACCAACGTCGGCGCGGCGCGCGATCTTCCCCGGGCGGCTCAGGAAGTCGCCCGCCGGGACGCGCGGCTACCAGCGGAAGGTGCGCATGCGCATCGCGTGCCGCAGCCGGGCGGTCTTGGCGCGGCGCGGCTGCACGCGGTCCCGCAACTGGCGGGCCTCCGCCAGGTCGCGCAGGAACTGGGCCCGGCGCCGACGCCGTTCGGCCTCGCGTTCCCGCGGCGGGCCCCCGGCGCCGTCCGGCTGCGGCTCCGGCGCGCTCGGCCCCGCCCCGTGTCCCGTCCCCCGGTCCGCTCCGGGGGACGGCGTGTTGTGGAAGTCCCGGTCAGGCACAGTCTCACCACCCAGCGTCCGTCCCTCCCACCTTCCCCCGGCCGGGCGGTTTGACGCCCGCGAACGGGTGGAGCCGCCTCGCGGGGCCTTGCCCCGCCGCGGGGACGCCGCTCCCACGGGGCCCGGTTACTGTGGTGGGCATGCGTCTCCACGTCGTCGACCACCCCCTGGTCGCCCACAAGCTCACCACGCTGCGCGACCAGCGCACCGACTCCGCGACCTTCCGCCGTCTCGCCGACGAGCTGGTCACCCTGCTCGCCTACGAGGCCACGCGCGACGTGCGCACCGAACAGGTCGACATCCACACGCCGGTCTCGAAGACCACCGGCGTGAAGCTCTCCCACCCGCGCCCGCTGGTGGTGCCGATCCTGCGGGCCGGTCTCGGCATGCTCGACGGCATGGTCCGGCTGCTGCCGACCGCCGAGGTGGGCTTCCTCGGCATGGTGCGCAACGAGGAGACGCTCCAGGCGTCCACCTACGCCACGCGGATGCCCGACGACCTGTCCGGCCGCCAGGTGTACGTCCTGGACCCCATGCTGGCCACCGGCGGCACCCTGGTCGCCTCCATCCGGGAGCTGATCAAGCGCGGCGCCGACGACGTGACGGCGGTGGTGCTGCTGGCCGCGCCCGAGGGCGTCGAGCTCATGGAGCGCGAGCTGGCGGGCACCCCCGTGACGGTCGTGACGGCCTCGGTCGACGAGCGGCTCAACGAGCAGGGCTACATCGTCCCGGGCCTCGGCGACGCGGGCGACCGCATGTACGGAGCGGCCGAGTAGCCGCTCAGCAGCTCTTCTTCCGAGCCGTCGGCGTCGGCTCGGGCGCGGTCAGTCCGGCCAGCGCCGCGTCGGCGTCCGCCGGCTTGGCCAGCCCCTTGAACCCGTCGCCGATGATCAGGTCGACGTCGGCGCCCTTGCGGGCCGCGTCGGTGCGGTGCTCGGCGCCGGGGAGCTGGGTGCCGAGCAGCGTGAGCGACGTCTTCACGGACGGGGCCGGGCCGAGCAGCAGGCCCGTGCCGGTGACCTTCTTGTCGTACTCCGCGGGCGCGTTGCTCACCTCGCCCACGCGGAAGCCGCGCTTCTTCAGCTCGTCGGCGGTCTTCTGCGCCAGCCCGCTGCGGGTGGTCGCGTTGAGCACGTTGACGGTGACCTGACCGGGCTTCGGCAGCGCCGGGGCAGTCGGCGAGGGGCTCGCCTTCGCGGGGGTGGCACAGCCCGCGGCGCCGGCCGCCGAGGCCTTGTCGCCGCCGGTGAAGACGTCGATGAGCTGCAGCGTGCCCCAGCCGAGCACCCCGAGGACGGTGACGCAGGCGACGGCGGCGAACACGACGCGGCCGCGCCGCCGGACCGGGCGCATCCGCGGGTACTTGTCCCCCGTGATCTTGTACTGGCCACCCATGCCGGGAGGAGTCAGCATGCTCATGGGCGCAGCGTAATGCTCGGGAGCGGCGATGCCTATTAGATGATCAGTCGACGTTCCGCAGTCGGGTGGCAAGGCAACCCGAAAGGGTCAAGCGCGGGGTCAGTCGAGTTCGAGTACGCGGGCGTGCAGCACCTGGCGCTGCTGCAGCGCGGCCCGCACCGCCCGGTGCAGTCCGTCCTCCAGGTACAGATCGCCCTGCCACTTCACGACGTGTGCGAAGAGGTCGCCGTAGAAGGTGGAGTCCTCGGCCAGGAGCGTCTCCAGGTCGAGCTGACCCTTGGTCGTCACGAGCTGATCGAGGCGGACCGGGCGCGGAGCGACGTCCGCCCACTGCCGGGTGCTTTCCCGGCCGTGGTCGGGGTACGGCCGGCCGTTTCCGATGCGCTTGAAGATCACACGGAAAGCCTACCGGCCCGGGCGTTGCGGGCGCAGCCATGGCGCCGGAGTGCGGCGCCGGAAAAGACGCGTAAAGGGGACCAATCGCCGGAGCCCCCGCCGGATCGACGCCCGCCGGGGCGGCGGAGAGGCGCCCGGCCACCTCCGCCACCCCCTCGTGCGACGGGGCGTCAGCCGCGTCCGCGCTCCCGCGGGGACGGCCGCTGTTCGCGGGGCGCCTGCGGGGCGGTACCGGATGCGGGGGTGCGACGGGCGGCCTCGGCGCGCAGGAGGGCGCGCAGGACGGCGTACGGGTCGTTGGGCATGGTGGTTCCTCGTTCCTGGTGCTTCACGTGCATGTCCGTGTGCGCGGGGGCCGGTGGCCGGCCCGGCACGGTCAGCAGCGCAGGACCACGGATCGGGGACCGCGGGGCAGGGCGGCGGCCCGCTCGCCACGAGCACCGCTGCGCAGGGGCGTCCGGCGCCGGGCCGTCAGGGAGGACGGCCGGGCAGGCCGCGGTACGGCCACGTGCCGGCCGCTGCGGCCAGGAATCCGCAAGGCGGTGTCGAGGTGGTCGTACTCCCCGGTGGTGCCGCCCGCGCCGGCGACCGGTGCGACCGGAGCGGCCTGGGCCGTCACGTGGGTGCCGGGCACGACGAGGACGAGCACGAGGACCAGGACCCGCAGACAGGCGCCGGCACGTCCGGAGCGGACGGCGGCGACGGCGTGCGGTGCGGGTCTCACCGCACTGGTCTCCCCGCCCGGCGTACGCCGTCCACCGCGCCCGGGGCGAGAACCGCCCGCTCGGCGTACGGGACGCCGTTCACAGGCTGTGCGGGACCCGCTCCGCCCGCCCGCGCAGCCGTACGGAGGTGACGATCTCGACGACGCCGACGACGACCAGCCACCAGCCGCCGACCAGCATGAGGACGGTGGCCGACCCGACCGGCGAGTCGATCAGGACGATGCCGGCCACGACGGTGACGACGCCGAGGAAGACGTGCCAGCCGCGTGCGGGCATCGCCGGGTCGTGCGCGGCGGCCACGATCTGGGTGACGCCGCGGAACAGCCAGCCGATCCCGATCCACAGCGCGAGCAGCAGCACCGACTGCAGAGGGCCGCGGAAGCAGAACAGGCCCAGCAGGATCGACACGGCCCCGCTGATGAAGGCGAGCACCCGCAGCGAGGTCCTGCGGTGGGTGCCGAAGGCGGCGGCGAGTTGGAGGATGCCGCTGATGACGAGGTAGAGCCCGAAGAGCACGCCGGCCGCGAGCAGCGAGGCGCCGGGCCAGACCAGGACCAGCACGCCCAGGACGAGCGAGGCGATCCCGGTGAACAGCACGGTCTGCCAGGCGGCGCGGGACAGCAGGTGCAGGGGGCCCTCGAAGGGCGGCTCGGTCTCCTGCCGGGGGGCGCCGGTGGGTGGTTCGCTCATGCCCCATGCTGGGAGCGGCGCGGGTGGCTGCGCCACCGGGGTGGGCCACGGGGGTGGTCCGGCGTGGGTGGGGGGTGGGCCGCGCGGCCCGGCGTTGCGGGGTTGCCCGGCGCTGGTGCGGGCGCGGGGAGAGCGCGGCCCGGCGCTGGCGGGGTGCCGCTGCGCCCACCCGTGCCGCCCCAGCGGCACGACTGCCCGCAGCTACGCGGCCGGCAGCCGCGTACGGCGCGAAGGGGTCGTGTCGGGGGGTGTCCGCCCGCAGCGGTTGGCGCGTCAACGGAGTTCACATCTGTGGCCGACCGATT
>NZ_JOGV01000048.1:0-56165 GCF_000721365.1 Streptomyces sp. NRRL F-5650
CACCCCCCGGATCATCAACAACAGGAGGGGGAAGTCATGCCGGACCCGAAGGCCGGAGGCTCCATTGCGGAGCCGCGAAAACGGTAACGGGGGGGGACGGTGACGGACAGGGGACGCACGCGCGGATCGGGCCGGCGGAGCGCCGGAGCGAGTGGGAGCGCTCCCAAGACCCTGTCGCAGACCAGGCTGCGCCCGGGTAAAGAGATTGGCAACACCCTGAATGAGCCACTTCCCGCCGGGCTCCACCAGACTCCCGCCCCCCCGGCTCCGTGCGGAGCCGGGGGCGGGAGTCTGGGCGCTCGGTCACCTTCGGGAGACCCGACCCCCTCACCTCACGGGCGCAGGACCAGCCGGATCCTCACCTCACGGGCGCAGGACGAGCCGGATGGGGTCGCCCTCCTTCTTCTCCAGCCGGGCGACCGCCTCGGCCGCCTCGGCGAGCGGCAGCACCCCGCTGACGGAGCCGGAGAAGTCCAGCCGGCCGCCCTGGATCAGCCGCAGGAGCTGCGGCAGGGCCACCGGCATGTCGGAGCCGTAGTGACCGAGGATGCGCTGCTGGAGGTAGCTGAAACGGGTCCCGTCCGTGACGGTGAGCGGCTTGTCGGTCAGACCCACCAGGACCAGCCGCCCCTTGGGCGCGAGGACGGAGACCGCCTGCTCCCGCACGGGCGGCACGCCCGCGAAGTCGAAGGCGGCCGCGAGCCCCGCGCCACCCGTCGCCGCACCCACCGCGTCGCGCAGTCCGGGGTCGGCGGAGTCCAGCGCGAGGTCGGCGCCCGCGGCCAGGGCGCGTTCGCGGGCGACGGGGTTCGGGTCGACGGCGACGACCGGGCAGGCGCCGATCGCCCGGAGGAGCTGCACGGCGTGGACGCCGAGGCCGCCGACTCCCCACACGCCGACCGCCTCGCCGGGCCGGACCGCGCCGGTCTCGGTGATCGCGCCCCACGGGGTGGACACGGCGTCCGGGATGATCGCGCCCTGCTCGAAGGGAATGGCGTCGGGCAGCGGCGTCATCGCGTCGGCGGCGGAGAGGGCGTACTCGGCCCAGCCTCCGTCGTAGTCGACGCCACGGGTGTAGGTGACGCCGCCCCGCGACTCACCGGCGTGCAGTACCACGCGCTGACCGGGCGACCAGGCGGTGACGCCCTCCCCGGTCTCGGCGACCGTGCCGGAGACCTCGTGGCCGAGGGTGACCGTGTCGCCCTGGAGGAGCAGCGGGGAGAGGGTGCCGTCGATGAGGTGCACGTCGGACAGGCACACCCCGGCCGCCTCGACCTTGACCAGCACCTCCCCCGGGCCGGGCTGCGGGCGGGGCACCTCTTCGAGCCGCAGGGTGCGGCTCGGGACGTGCAGGCGGGCGGCGAGCATCTGCGCCATGACAGGACCTCCTCGGTGCGGCGACCCCGGACGGCCCCCAGCGGTCCATCGCAGGTCGACTTGCGTTAACCGTACACCCAACGCAGGACGACTTGCTTTAGGCTGGTCCGATGAGCTCACCGGAACCCGTCGCCCCGCCCCTGCGCCGCCGCGGGGAGCGGATGCGGCGGGCGGTGCTGGCCGCCGCCGTGGACCTGCTGTCGAGCCAGGGGCTGGCCGGTGCGACGGTCGGCGCCGTGGCCCGCGCGGCCGGGGTCCACGAGACCTCCGTCTACCGGCGGTGGGGCACGCGCGAGAACCTGATCCTGGACGCGCTGACCACGGAGCTGGACACCGCGCTGCCGGTCCCGGACACCGGTCGGGTCCGGGACGACCTGGTGGCGTTCTTCTCGGCGCTCGTCCGGCTGCTCGCCACGCCGCAGGGCCGGGCGCTGCTGCGGCTGAGCGTCGAGCACGACGACACCCTGGAGGACCGGCGCGGCCCCTACTGGAGCGAGCGTCTCGACCGTGCGGTGGTGATGGTCCGGCGCGGCGTCGAACGGGGCGAGCTGGCCGCGGACGCCGATCCCGGGCTGCTGATCGAGGCGGTGAGCGGCCCGCTGTTCGTGCGGGTGCTGCTCAGCGGGGCGCCGCTGGACGAGGCACTCGTCGGGGGGCTGGTGGACCTGGCCCTGGACGGCGCCCGTCCGCGGTGAGCGCAGGGCCGGGCGCCCCGGCCCGGTGGGCGTTCGGAGTCGTCGTGACGGGCCGGCGGGCGTTCGGGGTCGTGACGGGCCGCGCAGGCCCGGCCACCGGGGGCGGCCGGACGGCGGGGGCGGCCGGACGGTGGGGGCAAGGCGGCCACCTGTGTGCTCCGTGCGGCGTGTCGCCCGTAAGGCCCCTTGTCGGGGGCTCTTTTCCGGTGGAACGATGCCGGGACACCGGCCCACCGCACCGAAGGGGACGCCGTGACCGACGACCGGGAACACCTGCGGGCCGCCGCCGTGTTCGACGCGCTGGGCGTCGAGTACGAAAAGGCGTTCGCCGCGTCGAGGACGCACCGCCGCTCGCTGGAGTGGCTGCTGGCGCGGCTCGCGCCGGGCAGCCGGGTGCTGGACGTCGGCAGCGGCACGGGCCGGCCCACCGCCGAGACCCTCGCGAACGCCGGGCACGCGGTGCTGGGCGTCGACGTCTCGCCGGTCATGGTGGAGCTGGCCGCACGGCAGGTGCCGGCCGCCACCTTCCAGTGCGCCGACATCCGTGACGTCCCGCTCGCGGAGGGCTCCTTCGACGCGGTCTGCGTGTACTTCTCGCTGCTCCAACTGGACCGGCGGGAGCAGAAGGACCTCGTGCGGCACCTCGCGCGGCTGCTGAGGCCGGAGGGGTACCTGGTGCTGGCCACGGTGCCGCTGGACGTGGAGGGCGTCGACGCCGCGTTCATGGGCCGGCCGGTGCGCGTGACCAGCTTCCCCGCGCAGGACCTCGTCGCCCTCACCGAGGAGGCGGGCCTGGAGGTGCTGGCGCAGGACGCGTCGATGTTCACCCCGGCCCACCCGGACGCCCGGCCCGAGCCGCACCTCTTCCTGCACTGCCGGCGCCCGGGGCAGCCCCGGATGGGGTAGCTGCGCACGCGCGGACCGGCGTCCGCGGTCAGAGTGGGCAGCATGACAGAACCCGCCGGGCGACGGCACCGCACCACTTCCACGGCTTCCACCGCCACGCGCGAGCGTGGCGTGCGCGGCGCCCGTGACGCCGCCCGGCACGCCGCCGACGCCCTGTCGGAACTGATCCGGCACCACCTCGAAGGGGTCTCCGCGGTGTGCCGGGGCGAGGACGGCGGCTGGGTCGTCAACGTGGACGTGCTGGAGGTGGCGCGGATCCCCGACACCACCAGCCTGCTCGCCACCTACGAGGTCGAACTGGACCCGGCGGGCGAGCTGGTCCAGTACCGCAGGATCGCGCGCTACCGGCGCGGTGCCCAGGACCAGTGAGCGGACCGTGAGGACCGCACCCGGAAGGACCACCGCATGATCACCTACGACGACGAGGTCGTCTGCGCGCCCCGCGCCGGAACCCTCTACGACGTCCTCGAACTCATCCTCGACCGCGGCATGGTCATCGACGTCTTCGTGCGGGTCTCCCTGGTCGGCATCGAGATCCTCAAGGTGGACGCGCGCATCGTCGTCGCGAGCGTCGACACCTACCTGCGCTTCGCCGAGGCCTGCAACCGGCTGGACCTGGAGCACGACGTGCGGTCCAAGACCGTGCCGGAGATGTTCGGCAGCCCGGTCGCCAAGACCGTGGGCAGGGTCGGCGCCCGGCGGACGGCGCGTTCCCTGACCGACAAGGTGCGCGACGTCCTCACACCCGAGCACGAGCACGAGCACGAACCGGCCGAGGAGCCGGCGGAGTTGGAGGACCGTCCCCGTGGACGTGCGGAGCGGCCCCGCCGGCCCGCCGCACGCCACCGTGACGAGGCCGACCGCCCCCGCACCCGCACCCGCCGGCGCACCGAGACGGAGGACGAATGACCGCGCCCGCCACCACCGCCCCCGAAGCCGCCCCCACGACGGCTCCCGGAACGACGGTGGTACCCGAGGCCCTCTACGTCTACGGCATCGCCCCCGCCGGGATCCGCACCCCCCGGACCCCGGGTGTCGACGGCGCCGCCGTGCGGCTGCTGACCGGGTCCGGGCTGTGCGCCGCGGTGTCGGCCGCGCCCCGGCGGCTCCGGCCCCGGCGCCGTGACCTGCTGGCCCACCAGGCGGTTGTTGACGAATTGGCGGCGCAGGGACCGGTGTTGCCCATGCGGTTCGCGGTGCTCAGCCCCCGCACCGAGACGCTGCTTTCCCAACTTCGCTCCGACGCGGACCACTTGAGGCGGCAGCTCGACGGCGTACGCGGCTGCGTGGAGCTCAACGTCAAGGGAACGGTGGTGCCCGGCCACTTCGCCGATCTGGTGCGCCGGGACGACAGACTGCGGTCCCTGGCCCTGCAGACCAGGCGCCGGCCGGACTACGAGGCCAACGTCCGGCTGGGTGAGGCGATCGCGCTCGGGGTGCGCCGCGAGGCACGGCGCGCGGCCCGGGAGGTCGTCGACCGGCTGGCCCCGCTCGCCGAGCGGACCGTCCGGGGCGCGACCGACGACGAGCGGGTGCTCAGCGCGTCGTTCCTGGTGCGTTCGGCGGACGAAGGGCGGTTCAGGGAGGCGGTGGCGGAACGGGCCAGGGCCTGCGGCGACCGGCTGGCCCTCAGCGTGACCGGGCCCCTGCCCTGCTACAGCTTCGTCGACCCCCGCCCCGCGTCACCGGCCGGCCGGTGACGCCGTGGGCCTCGTGAGCGGTCTCCTCCTGCTGCCCCTCGCGCCGGTGCGCGGCACGGCGTGGATCGCCGACCACCTGCTCCAGGAGGCCCGGCGCCAGGCCCACGACCCACGCGCCGTACAGGCGCGGCTGGCCGCACTCAACCGGGCCCTGGACGAGGGCACGGTCGACGAGGCGGCCTTCGAACGGGAGGAGGAGCGGCTGCTCACCCTCCTGGAACGCCGGTCCCGGACCAACGGCCCTACGGCCACCACGAATCCAGCACGGAGACGACACGTATGAACGAGAGCAGAACGGCCATGGCGGCGGCCGTGGCGGGCGGATATCTCCTCGGGCGCACCAAGAAGGCCAAACTCGCCTTCGCGGTCGGCTCCTACCTGGTGGGCAAGCGCGTCGGCCTCTCCCCCGGGCAGGTCCTCGGGCAGGGGCTGGGCGGTCTGCAGCGGGCGCCGCAGTTCCAGGAGTTGACCGAGCAGGTGCGGGGCGAGCTGCTGACCGCCGGACGGGCGGCCGTCACCGCCGCCGCGAACCGCCGCCTCACCGGCCTCGCGGACTCCCTCCGGGACCGTACCGAGGCCCTCACCGGCGAGGGCCGCCGCGACGACGGCCGGGACGGCGACCGCGACCACGACCGCGGAGGCGACCGGTACGAGGACGCCCCGGACGAGGACGCCTACTCCGACGAGGAGGACCGGGAGGAGGACCGGCGGCCCGCGCCGGCGCCGCCCCGGAAGGCGGCCAGGAAGGCTCCGCCGCGCAAGGCCGCGCCGCCCGTCAAGAAGGCCGCGAGGAAGACGGCCGCCAAGAAGGCCGTACCGGCGAAGCGGCCGGCCGGCCCGGGTGCCGGGCGTGGGGGTGGGCGCGCATGACCGCCGACCGGAAGGGCGACGGCGGGCCGTCCCCCCTCGGCGACCTCAAGGACGCCCTGGGCGGCTACCTCTCCGCGGCAGGACACGGCCTGGTCGGCAAGGCGGGGGAACGGGTCGGGTTCCTCACCGACCGCCTGACCGACTCGGCCGGCGGGGGCGGCTCCGAGAAGGGCGGCGGAGATGGTTCCCCAGGCGGCGGGGGCGGTCCCAAGGGCGGCGGGAGCGGTTCCGGGACCGCCGGCGGCAGCGTGAAGGCGACGCACATCATGGAGAGCGTCGACATCGGCGTTCCCCTGCGCACCGTCTACGACCAGTGGACGCAGCTCCAGGACTTCAGCGGCTTCACCAAGGGCGTCCAGAGCGTCAGCCCCCACGACGAGGTGACCTCGGACTGGACCGCCAAGATCGCCTTCTCGACCCGCGGCTGGAAGGCGACCGTCCAGGAGCAGATCCCCGACCAGCGGATCGCCTGGACCTCGGAGGGTGCCAAGGGCAGCACCAACGGGGTGGTCACCTTCCACGAGTTGGCGCCCCGGCTGACCCGGGTCGTCGTGGTCGTCGAGTACTACCCGTCGGGTTTCTTCGAGAAGACCGGCAACCTCTGGCGCGCCCAGGGGCGCCGGCTGCGGCTGGACCTGAAGCACTTCGCCCGGCACGTGACGCTGACGAACGGCGAGGACGTCGAGGGCTGGCGCGGCGAGATCCGCCACGGCGAGGTCGTCAAGAGCCACGAGGAAGCGCTGGAGGAGGAGAACGCCGGGGAACCCGACGAGTCCGAGTACGAGTCCGACGACGAATACGAGGACGGCGACGAGGACGGTGAGGACGAGGGGGACGAGTACGAGGACGAGGGGGACGAGGAAGGTGAGTACGACGACGAGGAGGACGAGCCGTATGCGGACGAGGAAGACGACGAGGACGACGGACGTGCCCGCCCCCGTCGCTGACCACGCCGCCGCGGGGAGCACACGGTGACCGACCTGGAGCACGGGTACCCGGGCCTGGAGACAGAGCCCTACGGGCCGCCCTCCGGCAGCCTCGCCGACCTCCTCGAACGCGTCCTCGACAAGGGCGTCGTCATCGCCGGCGACATCAAGATCGACCTGCTCGACATCGAACTGCTGACGATCCGGCTGCGGTTGTTCATCGCCTCGGTGGACACCGCCAAGAAGGCGGGCATCGACTGGTGGGAGACCGACCCCGCGCTGTCCTCCCGGGCCGCGCGGGACGCGCTCGCCGAGGAGAACGCGCGGTTGCGGGAACGCCTCGACGCCCTGGAGCGGGCGGGCGCGCAGACGGCGGGAGCCGCCTCGTGAGCGCCCCGACCACCGCCGGGCCCGAGGCTCCCGGCGTCGTCTGCGCCTTCGCCGTCACCCGCACCCCGCCGGACGCGGCCGCTCTGGCGGCGACGCGGGGTCACGAGGAGGGCGGTCCGCTGCGCGTGGTGCGCGCGGGCGGCCTGTGCCTGGTCGTGCAGGACGTTCCCGCGGCCCTGTTCGACGAGGAGGCGCTCACCGACCGCCTCAACCGGCCCGGCGACCTGGAGCGCTGTGCCCGCGCCCACCACCGGGGCGTCGAGGCCGCGGCCGGGCGGGGTGCCGTCGTGCCACTGCCGATGGCGACCCTGTACCGCGGCGAGGCGACCGCGGCGCGGGCCGTCAGCGACCGGCGGGAGGCGTTGGAGGCGCTGCTCGACCGGCTCCGCGGCCGTACGGAGTGGGCGGTGAAGGTGCATGCCGCCCAGGCCCCGCCCGAGCCCGACGCGGAGGCCGGCACCCGTGCCGGCGCCGGTGGGCGTGACTACCTCAGCAGGGTGAGCGCACGACGGCGCGAACGGCAGGGCGCCCACGACCGGGCCCTGGCCGAGGCGGAGGCGGTCGACGCCGAACTGCGCCGGTACGCGGTCGCCGCGGTCCGGCACCGCCCCCAGAGCGAGCGGCTGACGGGCAGCCGCGCACCGCAACTCCTCAACATCGCCTACCTGGTGGAGGACACGCGGCGGGCCGCCTTCACCGGGGCGCTGGCGCGGATCACCGCCGACGGCCGGCGGCCGGGCGTACGGGTCGACGCCTCGGGCCCGTGGATCCCGTACTCCTTCGCCCGCTGGGACGAGGACCCGCAGCCCGGCCCCGAAGCACCGGCCGCAGCCGACCGGGAGGTGCGTTCATGACCGTCCCGGACGCCAGGACGCCCGGTCCGGCGCCCGTGCCCTGGGGCGGCGCCGAGCCGTACGCGCCGGTCGGCGTCCCCCTGGTGGACCTCCTGGACCGGGTGCTGGCGACCGGTGTCGTGGTCAGCGGCGACCTGGTCCTGGCCGTCGCGGACGTGCCACTGGTGCGGATCTCCCTGCACGCGCTGCTGTCCTCGGTGAACGAACGGGTGCCCGCCCCCTGGCCGGACAGCGGGCCGCTGTGACCGCGCCCCGGGCCGGTGCCGCCCGTGCCTCGCACGCCCTCGACCTGGACCCCGAGCGGGTCACGGACGACCTGGCCGCGCTGGTCCTGACCGTGGTGGAGCTGCTGCGCCAGCTCATGGAGCGCCAGGCCGTGCGCCGGTTCGACGCGGGCACGCTGAGCGCCGAGCAGGAGGACCGGCTCGGCACGGCGCTCATGCTGCTCGACGAGCGGATGGACGAGCTGTGCGCCCAGCACGGCCTCAGCCGCTCCGACCTGAACCTCGACCTGGGTCCGCTGGGCCCCCTCCTCGCCGATCCGGAACCCTGAAGAGCACCGGCACCCGGCGCGAGCGATCGTTATGATGACGCGGAATCGCTCAAACGAACATTCTCGGGTGGGGAGACCTGATGCGGGAGCCGGTCGATCTCAGGCGCCAGCGGATACTGGCGGCGGTCCAGGCGCGCGGTACCGCGCGGGTGCGCGACCTCGCCGACGAGTTGCAGGTCTCGGTGGTCACCGTGCGCCGCGACGTGGAGGAGCTGACGCGTGAGGGCAGGCTGAGCCGCGGGCACGGCGTGGTGCGCTCGACGGTGCCGGCCCAGGAGACGGTCCACGATCCGGCCCCGGCCGGCGGCGACCGGGTGGCCGTGGTGGTTCCCGTGCGGCACTCGTACCTGACCGAGACCCTGCACGGGGCGCGCACGGTCCTGGAGCGGGCCGGCGTGCGCATGGCGCTGCACCTGGCGCCCCAGGCGTCCGGTGCCGAACGCCCGCTGGTGGAACGGGCGCTGGCGGCCGGGGCGGACGGGCTGCTGATCGCCCCGCGCTGGCGCGGCCGGGCCGACGAGGAGGCCGACCACGAGTGGCTGGCCGGGACCGGCGTGCCGACCGTGCTGATGGAACGCCGCCCGTGGCGCGGCAGTGCGCTGCACGCCCTGGACTCGGTCTGCTCGGACCACTGGTACGGCGCGCACCTGGCGGTGGAGCACCTGGTCGGACTCGGTCACCGGCGCGTCGTCTTCGCCACCCGGCACGACAGCCCCACCGCCCGCTCACTGCGGGCCGCCCTCACCGGGATCGCCGGTTCGCATCCGCTGGTGGAACGGTGGGCGTGGACACTGATCGCGCCGGAGGCCGGGGCCGACGGGCCGTACTCCGCGGACGAGGCGGCCGAGTTGCCCGCCCTGATGCGCAAGGTCGGCGCGACCGCGATGGTGCTGCACGGTGACGTGGACGCCCTGATGGTCGTCCAGCGGCTCGCGGAGGAGGGCGTGCGGGTGCCGGAGGACTGCTCGGTGGTCGCGTACGACGACGTGGTGGCCGGCCTGGCCGCGCCGCCGCTGACGGCCGTGTCGCCGCCCAAGGCCGAGGTCGGTCGCGCGGCGGCGGAGCTGCTGCTCCAGCGGCTGTCCGAGTCGCCCGGGAGCCGGCAGCCGGGCCGGCGGGTGGAGCTGCTGCCGCGGCTGATGGTGCGCGGGTCGACGGACCGGTGGGCGGGACCGGCCACCGAATGAGCGTTTGAGCGTTTCATTTTCTTCTGATCGATCTATTGACCGTTTGGGCTGGGGCGTTCAGGATTCCGGTGTCTCGAAGAGTCGCGTCCGCCCCGCGCGGACCCGCAGGAGCCGCGGAGGCGCCATGCCCGGACGACCCAGCCGTCGCTCCGTGCTCGCCGCGATGACCGCTTTCCCCCTGGCAGGAGCCGTGAGCGCCTGCAGCGGGGGGAACGGAGCATCGTCGGCCCGCACGGGCAGCACGACCCGCATCACCTTCTGGTCCGCCCTGCGCGGCAGCCAGGAAGTGGTCGACGCGTTCAACCGCACGCATCGGAACGTGCAGGTGGAGTTCCAGCAGATCCCCTCCGGCGGGCAGGGCGGCTACGCCAAGCTCAGCAACGCCGCCCGGGCGGGCAACGCACCCGATGTCGCCACCCTCGAGTATCCGCAGGTGCCGGGCTTCGCCATCGACGGTGTCGCCCGTGACCTCACCGGACTGATGAGCGACGGCCTGCGCCGCAAGCTGCTGCCGCAGGCGCTCGGCCTGACCACCTTCGAACGGCGGGTGTTCGCCGTGCCGCTGGACGTCGAGCCCATGGTGATGCACTACCGTGCCGACCTGTTCGAGCAGTACGGTCTGCAACCCGCCCGTACCTGGGACGAGTTCGCCGAGCAGGCCGCGACGGTGCGCCGCAAGGCGCCCGGCCGCCGGCTGGTGCTCTTCCCCACCGACGGGATGACGCAGTTCGCCTGCTACGCCTGGCAGGCGGGCGCCCGGTGGTTCGACACCTCGAAGGGCGCCTGGAACGTCTCGCTCGCCGACGCGCCCTCGCGGCGGGTCGCGGAGTACTGGCAGGGGCTGATCGACCGGGACGACGTCTTCATGAACGCCGTCGAGAGCAGGCAGTCCGACGCGCAGATCGGCAACGGCCTGGTCCTGACCCGGCTCAGCGGCGCCTGGGACGCCGGCGCCCAGATGAACGCGCGGCCCGGGCAGAAGGGCCAGTGGCGGATCGCGCCGCTGCCGCAGTGGGACACCGGCAGCCCGTCGGCCGGCACGCACGGCGGCTCGACCTTCGCGGTCACCGCGGACAGCAGGCACCCGGAGGCCGCCATGGAGTTCATCGAATGGCAGGTCTCCCACCCCGACGCCCTGCGGGCCCGGCTCTCCAGCGGCACCAGCAGCCAGTACCCGGCCGCTCCCGGCCTGGTCGCGGTGGGCCGCGACGCCTTCGACCGCTCGTACTACGGCGGCCAGGACATCTACTCCCTGTTCGAGCAGGAGGCCGAGAAGATCGGCGACCAGTGGCTGTGGGGCCCGCGGATGAGCGCCACCCAGAAGGTCATGCAGGACTCCTTCGCCCGCGTCGGCGGCGGCCAGGGCAGCCTCGTCGAGTCGCTGCGCACCGCGCAGGAGGGCACGATGCCCGACCTCAAGGCCCTCGGCCTGTCCACCACCCAGCACAGCACCTGAGCCGACGAAAGGCAGGTGACACACCCATGACCACGACCACCCCCGCACGGGTGCCGGCCGGCGCCGGCCGCGCCGTCTCCCCGGCACCCTCGGCCGCGGGCCCGCGTGCCCGCCGAGCGGCCAAGCGCCGTCAACTGACCGCGGCCGGCGTCCTGATGACGCCGTTCTTCGCCCTGCTGGTCACCGTCTTCCTGATTCCCGTCGGCACCGCGGTCTACCTGAGCTTCTTCAGCGACGACCAGCCCGGTCTCGGCTTCGGCCCCGAGCGCACCGTCTTCGTCGGCCTGCGCTCCTACGCGGCCGTCCTCACCGACCCCACCTTCCTCGGCGGGCTCGGCACGGTCGCCCTGTACTGCCTCATCTACATCCCGCTGATGGTCGTCGGCGCACTCGCCCTCGCCCTGCTGCTGGACTCCGGCGTGGTGCGGCTGCGCGCCTTCGCCCAGCTCGGCCTGTTCCTGCCGCACGCGGTGCCCGGCATCATCGCGGCGCTGATCTGGCTGTACCTGTACACGCCCGGCATCAGCCCCGTCATCGAGCTGTTCGCCAAGGGCGACATCACGATCGACTTCCTCGGCGTGCACACGGTGATCCCGTCCATCGTGAACATCGCCCTGTGGAGCAACCTCGGCTACAACATGGTGATCTTCTACGCCGCCCTCCAGGCCGTGCCGCGCGAGGTGATCGAGGCGTCCGTGGTGGACGGCGCGGGGCCGGTGCGCACGGCGCTCCAGGTCAAGACACCGCTGGTGCGGGCCTCCATCGTGACGGTCTCGATCTTCACCCTGATCTGGGCGCTCCAGCTCTTCACCGAGCCGATGCTGCTCAGCCAGTCCTCCCCCATGATCAGCTCGCGCTTCTCGCCCAGCATGTACATCTACGACGCGGCCTTCACCCGCAACAACTACAGCCTCGCGGCGGCCGCTTCGGTGGTCCTGCTGGTGTGCACCGTCGCCCTGTCCTACGGCGTCACCCGCTTCACCAGCCGCACCGACTCCGAGGAGGCCCGATGAGCGCCGCCGACACCTCCCTGCTCCGCCCGAAGCTGCTGGGCCGCGCCACCGTCAACGTGGTCGTCGCCCTCTCCGTCCTCTACACGCTGCTGCCGGTGCTGTGGCTGGTACTCGCCTCAGCGAAGAACCGCGACGCCCTCTTCAGCAGCGACCTGCTCTCCCTGAGCGACTTCTCCTTCCTGCAGAACCTCAAGGACCTGTTCGCCATGGACGGCGGGCTGTACGGCCGCTGGTACGTCAACAGCCTGCTGTACGCGGTGCTCGGCGCGGCCCTCGGTGCGCTGGTGAGCGTGGCCTGCGGCTACGCCTTCGACAAGTACCGCTTCCGGCACAAGGAGAAGCTGTTCGGCCTGGTGCTGGCGGCGGTGATGGTGCCGCAGACGGTGCTGGCGCTGCCGCTGTACCTGATGGCGTCCGAGGCCGGCCTGGTCAACACCTTCTGGGCGGTGTTCGTCCCGGTGCTGTTCAATCCGTTCGGCGTCTACCTCGGGCGCATCTTCGCGCGGGGCTACGTGCCCGACGAGGTGCTGGAGGCGGCGCGGGTGGACGGGGCCGGGGAGCTGACCACGTACGTGCGGGTGGCGCTCAGGATGCTCGGGCCCGGCCTGGTCACCGTCTTCCTCTTCCAGTTGACGGCGATCTGGAACAACTTCTTCCTGCCCATGGTGATGCTGTCCGACCAGGACCTGTATCCCGTCAGCCTCGGCCTGTACCAGTGGAACAGCTCGGCGTCCGTGTCGCCCGAGTACTACCCCGTGGTCATCATGGGCTCGCTGCTCGCCGTGCTGCCGCTCATCCTCGCCTTCGTGCTGCTCCAGCGATTCTGGCGCAGCGGCCTGACCGCCGGAGCCGTCAAGTGACCGTGCACGCCCCCGGACCCGGCCGCCGGCCCCGTGCCGCCGTGGCCATGTCCCCGGACGCCGCCTCGGCCGTCCTCGACCCCGAGTCCCTCGCCGCGTTCCGCGAGGTCTGCGACCTGGCGCCGTTCCCGGTGCTCGACGACCTGACCACGGCGCGGGCGAGATCCGTACTGGCGGACGTGGAGCTGCTGATCACCGGGTGGGGCTGTCCGCCGCTGGACGCGGAGGTGCTGCGCGCCGCTCCCCGGCTGCGGGCCGTGGTGCACACGGCGGGCAGTGTCCGCGGGCACGTCACCGACGCCTGCTGGGAGCGGGGCGTCGAGGTCTCCTCGGCCGCCGCGGCCAACGCGCTGCCGGTGGCCGAGTACACCCTCGGCATGATCCTGCTGAGCGGCAAGCGGGTGCTGGAGCGGGCCCGCGACTACCGGGCCTCCCGAGTGCGCGGGAACTGGCTGCGCACCCCGCGCGGCGTCGGCAACTACCGGCGCACGGTGGGCATCCTGTCGGCCTCGCTGATCGGCCGCCGGGTCGTGGAGCTGCTGCGGCCGCACGACGTGGAGGTGCTGCTGCACGACCCGTACGTGAGCGACGCGGAGGCCGCCGCACTGGGCGTCGAGAACGTCGGGCTCGCGGAGCTGTTCGCGCGCTGCGACACCGTCAGCGTGCACACGCCGCTGCTGCCGGAGACCCGGCACCTGGTCGGCCGTTCGCTGATCGAGGCGATGCCCGCCGACGCGGTGCTGATCAACACCTCCCGGGGGGCGGTGATCGACCAGGACGCGCTCACCGACGCGGTGCTGGCGGGCCGGATCAGGGCCGTCCTCGACGTCACCGACCCCGAGGCGCTGGCGCCGGACCACCCGCTGTGGGACTGCGAACACGCCCTGATCACCCCGCACCTGGCCGGTTCCGAGGGCAACGAGTGGCGCCGGCTGGCCGACCTCGCCCTCGCCGAGACGGCCCGCTGGGCCTCCGGGTCCGGCTTCCTCCACCCCGTACGACGCGAAAGGCTGGCGTTCCTGGCATGAGCATCCCGTTCGAACTGCCCACCGAGGACCGTGCGTCGAGCCCGTACACCGGTTACACCCGCGCCCACTGGGAGGCCGTCGCGGACGGGCTGCTGTGGGCCGCGTGGCGCTGGAGCACTCCGGGCCGCGCCCTGCTCGACCTGCCGGGACGGCCGTCGCGTTCGGGCGTGCGCTCCGACGGCCTGGAGGGCTTCGCCCGGACCTTCCTGGCGGCGGGCTTCCGCGTCGCCGGTGCGGGCGGCGCGGACCCCCACGGCTGGCTGGACCGCTACGCCGAGGGCCTCGCCTCGGGCACCCGGACCCCCGGCCGGGACGACACCGAGTCCTGGCCGCTGATCCTCGACCACGACGTCCAGGGCCAGCCCATGGTCGAGTCGGCGTCGGTGGCGCTCGGGCTGCGGCTGACCGCGCCGTGGCTGTGGAAGAACCTCGACCCCGGGGTGCAGGACCGGGTGGAGGAGTGGCTGCGCGGGGCACTGCGGCACGTGCCGGCGCCGAACAACTGGTACCTGTTCCCGTACACGGTCGCCGGGTTCCTGGAGTCGGTCGGCCGCGGCGACGCCGAGACGGCCGCGGCCCGGCAGCGGGCGCTGGAGCTGATGGAGGGCTGGTACCGGGGCGAGGGCTGGTACGCCGACGGCGACGGCCGCGCCTTCGACCACTACAACGGCTGGGCGCTGCACCTCTACCCGGTGCTCGACGCCCGTCTCGGCGGCGACGGCGACGCCCTCGCCCGGTACGGGGAGCGGTTGCGCGCCCACCTCGACGGCTTCGCCCTGATGTTCGGTGCCGACGGTGCGCCGCTGCACTTCGGCCGCTCGCTCGCCTACCGCTTCGCCGCGTCGGCCGCCGTTGGCCTGGGCGCGCTGACCGGGCACTCGCCGCTGACGCCGGGCGCCTCCCGGCGGCTGGTCAGCGGTAGCCTCCGGCACTTCGTGGACCGGGGGGCGCTGACGGAGGAGGGGCTGCTGAGCCTGGGCTGGTACGGGCCGCACGAGGCGACCCTGCAGCCGTACTCGGGCCCGGCCTCCCCCTACTGGGCGTCGAAGGCGTTCGTGTCGCTCCTCGCCCCGCCGGAGCACCCGCTGTGGACGGCGACGGAGGAGCCCGCGCCGGTGGAGGAGGCGGACCGGGTGCTGGCGCTCACGGCCCCCGGGCTGCTGGTGCAGGCGACCCGCGCCGACGGGATCGTACGGCTGCACAACCACGGCAGTGACCATGTCCGCCCGCACGAGGGCGAGTCGGCCGCCGAGGACGACCCGCACTACGGCCGGCAGGCCTACTCGACCCGGACGGGACCCACGTCCCGGGACAACGTGGCCGACAACCACCTGTCGGTCGAGGTGAACGGCCGGTCCAGCGTGCGGCGCCGTATCCACCCGCTGGGCGCGGGCGGCGGCGAGGGCTGGGGCTGGGCGGCGTCCTGGCACCGGCCGGTGTTCGCGGCCGGGGCGCCGATGGTGCCGGGACTGCGGGTGGAGAGCGTGACGGTGGCCCGGGGACCGTACGAGCTGAGGGTGCACCGGGTGGCCGGGGCGCCGGCCGGGGCCCGCGTCACCCACACCGGGTGGGCCACCGGCCCCGAGGAGCCGCTGACCTCGGCGCTGCACGGGCTGTACGGCTGGGAGCCCGGGACCCGGACCGTGCGCGCCCCGCAGGGCACCGCGTACGTGCCGTGGGCGGAGCTGCCCAGGTTGTCCGGCGCGGCGGGCGGCACCTCCGTGCACGTCTGCCTGGCCGCGCTGACGGGCGAGCCGGTGAGCGTCCCCGTGGCCGACGCGGTCGCGGAGGTGGTGCCCGGCGAGGACGCGGTGGAGGTGGTCTGGGCGGCCGACGGCGCCCGCACCCGGGTCTCGTTCGCACCGGTGGGGGTGACGCACACGGAGGGCTAGGTGCGTCGTCTGGATCGGGCCGGCTTCGGGTGACCCCGCGACCCCGCGACCCCGGCATGATTCGAACGACACCCCCAGGGGGCCGTTGCCGTTCTGATCGCCGCCGTCCACCCCCTGGTCCGCACCGCGTCTTCGAGGGCCTCGGCCGCTGCCGGGGCCCTGCGGCGTGTCCGCTCCCCCGCACGCACGCCTCCGGTGGCGGGCCGTGCCCGGGCCGGTGACGCTGGGACGGCACCCGTGAGAAGGAGCCGTCTCCATGCGCAAGCCGTCGTGCACCGTGATCGCGGCCGTGGCCCTGTGGGCCCTGTGCGCCGCCGGGGCTCAGGCCGCGGTGCCCCGCGTCCAGGGCCTGCCGGGCGACGTGACGGCGGCCGAGTGCGTCGGGGGCGGCGGAGTGATCGTCGTCTCGGCGGACGGGGACGGGAGCGGCTCCTTCACGCAGCTGTGCCGGGGCGGCATCCATGACGGACGGACCATCACCTGAGTGCCGCCGCCTCCGTTCCTCGCGCCCATGCCTTGAGTTGCGCACGCTGGGTACGCGGTCACGGCCCACCACGGCAGTCGGTACTCGAACACGAACGGGCGCGTGCAGCGGCCCGCCCAGAAACGGAGAAAGGCCGATGAGCGAGGCCAATCCCCTCAAGCGAGCAGTACGCAAGGTGACCGAGGGCCTGCACGGCGAGGCCGGCGGACCGCCGGACGGGATCCCCGGCAGGCCCGGGCCCGAGTCGCCTCCCGTGGCCGAGCCGACCGAACCCCGCGAGCCGCTGCCCCCGAAGCCGGACCAGAGCGGCCCGGACACCGTGTCGCCGACCGGGCAGCCGACCGGAGCGGACCAGGCCCGGGTGGCGCAGTCCGGCAGCTACCTCACGGACGCCCAGGGGACCCGGCTGTACGACACGGACCACTCGCTGAAGGCCGGGCCGCGCGGTCCCGTCCTGCTGCAGGACCATCACCTGCGCGAGAAGGTCATGCACTTCGACCACGAGCGCATCCCGGAGCGCGTGGTCCACGCCCGGGGCGCCGGGGCGCACGGTGTCTTCCAGAGCTACGGCACGGCCGCCTCGGTGACCAAGGCGGCGTTCCTGGCCGCCGACGTGGAGACGCCGGTGTTCACGCGGTTCTCCACGGTGGTCGGCTCGCGCGGGTCGTCGGACACCGTGCGCGACACCCGCGGGTTCGCGACGAAGTTCTACACCAGCGAGGGCGTCTTCGACCTGGTCGGCAACAACATCCCGGTCTTCTTCATCCAGGACGCCATCAAGTTCCCGGACGTGGTGCACGCCGCGAAGCCGCACCCGGACCGGGAGATCCCGCAGGCGCAGAGCGCCCACGACACCTTCTGGGACTTCGTCTCGCTGCACACCGAGGCGACGAACCACACCATCTTCTTCATGGGCGACCGGGGCATCCCGCGCTCGTTCCGGATGATGGAGGGCTTCGGCGTCCACACCTTCCGGCTGGTGAACGCGGAGGGCGCCACAACGCTGGTGAAGTTCCACTGGAAGCCCAAGCTGGGCGTGCACTCGCTGGTCTGGGACGAGGCGCAGATCATCAACGGCGTCGACCCGGACTTCCACCGCCGGGACCTCGCGGACGCCATCGAGGCGGGCGCGTACCCGCAGTGGGAGCTGGGCATCCAGACCTTCCCCGACAACCCGGAGCAGACCTTCGAGGGCATCGACCTGCTGGACCCGACCAACTTCGTGCCCGAGGAGCTGGCGCCGGTGCAGCCGGTCGGGCTGCTCACCCTGAACCGCAACCCGTCCAACTTCTTCGCCGAGACCGAGCAGGTCGCCTTCCACGTCGGCCACCTCGTGCCGGGCATCGACGTCACCGACGACCCGCTGCTGGCGGGGCGGCTGTTCTCGTACCTGGACACGCAGATCACGCGGCTGGGCGGCCCCAACTTCCCGCAGTTGCCGATCAACCGGCCGCAGGCGCCGGTCAACGACATGCTGCGCGACGGCATGCACCAGACGGCCGTGCACCGGGGCGTGGCGCCCTACCGGCCCAACTCCCTCGACGGCGGCTGTCCGTTCACCGCGGGCGCGGACACCAACGCGTTCGTCGAGGCGCCGGTGCGGGTACCGGAGGGGCGCAAGGTCCGTGAGGCCCCCGAGTCCTTCGGGGACCACTTCAGTCAGCCGCGCCGCTTCTGGCTGAGCATGAGCCCGGTGGAGCGCGAGCACATCATCGGCGCCTACACCTTCGAGCTGGGCAAGTGCTACGAGCAGGCGATCCGGGAGCGGACGCTGCAGGTCCTGGCCAACATCGACCCCGAGCTGTGCGCGGGCGTCGCCGAGGGCCTGGGGCTGCCCGCCCCGGAGCCGACGGTGCCCCTGGCCGACGTACGGCCCAGCCCGGCGCTGTCCCAGGTGGGCGGCACCTGGCCGCTGGACGGCAGGGTCGTCGGCATCGTGACCGGCGGGGCGGACCTGGAGGGCGTGGCGGCCGTACGGGAGGCGGTGCTGAACGCCGGGATGGTGCCGCTGGTGGTGGCGCCGACCGGCGGCACCCTCGGCTCGGGCGAGGCCGCGCTGACCGTGCAGCGCAGCTATGTCACCGCGCGGTCGGTCGAGTTCGACGCGGTGCTGGTCGCGGGGACGCCCGACATGGGCGGCGACGCCTACACCCCGCGGGACTACAAGGCGGGCCCGGCGCCCGCGGGGCCGGGGGCGGTCGACCCTCGGGTGAGCCTGCTGCTGTCGGAGGCGTTCCGGCACGGCAAGGCGATCGGAGTGTGGGCGGGCGGCACTCCCGCGCTGGAGGCGTCCGGGGTGCCCACCGACGCGCCGGGGGTGATCGTCGCCGACTCCGGCACCGCCGCCCTGGAACAGGTGACGGAGCTGATGGGCTCGCACCGGGTGTGGGAACGGTTCACCACGCCGCGGGGCTGATCCACCGGACCGCGGGGCCGGGCGCCGGAGCGGGCGTCCGGCCCCGCGGTGTGTTCAGCACAGGACGCGCAGCGCGCCGGGCAGCACCCGGGCCGTGACGGGTACGACGGCCTCGACCTCGCCGTCGGCGCCGTAGGGTATCGGCCGGTCGGCCTCGATGCGGACCTCCCGGCCGCGCAGGACCCGTACCTGGGGCCGGTGGACGTGGGCGCCCGTCGCCAGTTCGTTCATCAGGGCGAAGAACAGCCGCCGCGGTGCCCGGTGGATCATCACCACGTCGAGCAGGCCGTCGTCCACGCGGGCGGAGGGGGCGATGAGGCGGTTGAAGCCGTAATAGCCGGAGTTGGCGGCGACCACCGTGTAGCCGGTGAAGGCGTGCTCCTCGCCGTCGACCGTGACGCGGTAGCGCGTCGCGCGCCAGCCGGCGACGGCCCGGACCGCGCCCGCGTAGTAGGAGGCGGCCCCGCGCAGCAGGCGCGTGGCGTTGGCGTGCCGGTTGGCCAGCGCGTCGACACCGGCGTACACGCTGCCGAGGACAACGGCGCGGTCGTGGACGGCGGAGGTGACCTCGACGGTGTCCACGGGGCGGGGCTCGCCGTGCAACAGCACCTCGGCCAGCGCGGCCGGTTCGGCGGGCAGCTTCAGGGCGCGGGCGAAATCGTTGCCGCGCCCGGCCGGGACGAGCCCGAGCACGGCCGCGGTGCCGCTGAGGGCGCCGCCGATCCCGCCCGCCATGCCGTCGCCGCCGACGGCCAGCACCACCCGCCCCGACTCCCCGGCGTGCCGGGCGAGTTCGCGGGCGTGGGCGAGGCTGTGGCTGCACTCGGTCGTCAGTTCCGCCCCGGCCTCCCGCAGCAGCCGGGCCACCCCGAGCAGCGCGGCGGCCGAGGTGGCGCCGCCCGCGGTGGGGTTGACGACGGCGGTGAACTGTCGCATCGGTGTGCCTCCGGGCTGACGGATGGTGCCGGACTGTTGTCTCACGGGGTGGCGGCTGTCGGCCGGGCGGGGTCAGTCCGCGGGCAGCAGGACGCCCGGGTTGAGCAGTCCGTCGGGGTCCAGGCTGCGCTTGACGGCGCGCAGGGCCCCGATGCCGAGGGGGCCCGCCTCCCGGGCGTACCAGTCGCGGTGGTCGGTGCCGACGGCGTGGTGGTGGGTGATGGTGCCGCCCGCGGCGAGGATCGCGTCGTTGGCGGCGTGCTTGGCCCGGGTCCAGTGCGCCACGGCGTCCTCGCCCTGGGCGGAGACGACCGTGAAGTAGAGGGAGGCGCCGTTCTCGTAGACGTGCGAGATGTGGCACATGACCAGGGGCGGGGTGCCGGAGGCGGTGAGGGTGGCGGTGAGCGCCTCGCGGACGGCGGCGTAGAGGGCGGGCAGGCGGGACCAGTAGGCCGCCGTCTCCAGGGTCTCGGCCAGCGCGCCGGCGTCGAGCAGCGAGTCGCGCAGGTACGGCGCCGCGTAACGGCCGTGGGCCCAGCGCTCCCCGGGTCCGTCACCGGCGAAGGTGCCGCCGCACGCGCGCAGGACGGCGGCGGCGCCCTCGCGGCGGTGGGCGGTGTCCTCCTCGGTGCCCTCGAAACCGACGACCGCGAGGCAGCCGGCGTCCGGCTGTTCCAGGGAGGCGCCGATGGCGTCGGGCTGCGCGAGGCCGATCAGGGTCTCGGTCTCGTCGGACAGGCGCAGCACCGTGGGCCGGGGACCGTCCTGGGCGAGGCGGCGCAGGGCGGCGGCGCCCTCGTCGAAGGAGGCGAAGCGCCAGCCCTCGTAGCGGCGGACCGCCGGCCGGGGCCGTACGCGCACGGTGACGGAGGTGATGACGCCGAAGGCTCCCTCGGAGCCCAGGACGAGCTGGCGCAGGTCGGGTCCGGCGGCCGAGCGGGGGGCGCGGCCCGTCTCGAGGGTGCCCTCGGGGGTGGCGAGGGTGAGGGCGAGGACCATCTCGTCGAAGCGGCCGTACCCGGCGGAGGCCTGGCCGCTGGAGCGGGTCGCGGCGAAGCCGCCGAGGGTGGCCCACTCGTAGGACTGGGGGAAGTGGCCGAGGGTGTACCCGTGTTCGGCGAGCAGCGCCTCGGCCTCGGGGGCGCGCAGGCCGGGCTGGAGGGTGGCGGTGCGGGAGACCTCGTCGAGGTCGAGCAGGCGGTTCATGCGGCGCAGATCGAGAGCGACGAACGCGCCGTCGCGTCGGGGGGCGAGGCCGCCGACGACGGAGGTGCCGCCGCCGAAGGGGACGAGGGCCAGGCGGTGTTCCGCGCAGGCGGCCAGTACGGCGAGGACCTCGTCGTGGCCGTCCGGCAGGACGACGGCGGCCGGGGCGTCGGCGGTGTCGCCGGCCCGCATCCGCAGCAGGTCGGGGGTGGACTTGCCGCGGGTGTGCCGGATGCGGCTCTCCGCGTCCGTGCGCACGTCCCCGGCACGGCCGCCGACCGCCGCCTCCAGCGCACGGCGGGCGTCCTCGCCCAGCGGCGGCCCGGGCACCTCGATCTCTGCCAGGGGGAGCGCGGTGTCCTCGCGGGGCGCGACGCCGAGCAGTTCGCGCAGCAGTCCGGTCACCGTGTCGGGCAGCGGCGTCGCCCTGTCCGGGTCGCCCCAGCCGTTCCACAGCATGTCCATGGCCTGTCGTCCTCACGGTCGTGTCGAGGGATGCCGTCCGCACCGCCCCGCGGGGCGTTACACTGTGACACATGACGCCCAACCGTCACAACCATGCGAGCAGGCAGACCCCCGCGGACAACGACACGGTGCTGGACGCCGTGCGCGACTGCGTGATGGCCGTCGGCGTGCGGCGGACGACGATGACCGACGTCGCCCGCCGCGCCGGCGTCTCCCGGATGACGCTGTACCGGCGCTGGCCGGACGTGCGCTCCCTGGTCGGCGACCTGATGACCCGGGAGTGGATCGCGGTCGCCACCGGGGCGATCCCGGCGCCCGGCGAGGGCACCGGCACCCGCTCGCGCGTCGTCGAGGGCCTGGTGGCGGGGGTGGAGGCGTTCCGCGCCCACCCGCTCTTCCGCAAGATCGTCGACGTCGACCCCGAACTGCTCCTGCCCTACGTCCTCGACCGGCGCGGGGCGAGCCAGGATGCCCTGCTGGAGCTGCTGGCCGACGCGCTGGAGGAGGGCCACGCCGACGGGTCGGTGCGCCGGACGCACACCGGGGCGCAGGCCCGGTCGGTGCTGCTGGTCGTCCAGTCCTTCGCCCTGTCGCTGCGGACCATGACCGACGAGGACGACGCCGGGCTCACCCCCGCGGCCCTCCTCGGGGAACTGCGCACCATCCTGGAGAGGACCCTCACGCCATGAGCTCGGCCGACCGCCCCGCAGCCGGGGCCTCCCTGTCCGCCGCGCGGCGCTCGCGCGAGGTGGCCGACACCGTCGGCGGACCCGAAGTGGACGTCCTCGTCGTCGGCCTCGGCGCGACCGGTGCCGGTGCGGCCCTGGACGCCGCCGCCCGGGGCCTGAGCGTCGCCGCCGTGGACGCCCACGACCTGGCCTTCGGCACCTCCCGCTGGAGCTCCAAGCTCGTCCACGGCGGCCTGCGCTACCTCGCCTCCGCGCAGGTGGACGTCGCCCACGAGAGCGCGGTGGAGCGCGGGGTGCTGATGGAGCGCACGGCGCCCCACCTGGTGCGCGCGCAGCCCTTCGTCCTGCCGCTCACGCCCCTGGTCTCCCGCGGTCAGGGCGCGCTGGCCTGGGCGGGTTTCCGGGCCGGCGACGCCCTGCGGCTCGCGGCGCGCACCGCGCGGGCCACGCTGCCCGCGCCGCGGCGCCTGTCCGCCGTGGAGACCCGCCACCTCGCCCCGGCACTGCGCACGGACGGGCTGCGCGGCGGGCTGCTCTCCTGGGACGGCCGGCTCACCGACGACGCCCGGCTGGTGACGGCGCTGGCCCGGACCGCCGCGGCCCGCGGAGCCCGGGTCCTGACCCGGGTCAGGGCCCTGGAGCTGACCGGGTCCGGCGCCCGCGTGCGGGACGAGCTGACCGGCGAGGAGGGGGTGATACGGGCCCGCGCGGTGGTCAACGCCTCCGGGGTGTGGGCCGGCGACCTCGTGGACGGCATACGGATCCGCCCCTCCCGCGGCACCCACCTCGTCCTGCGCTCCGAGCGCCTCGGCCCGCTCCCGGCCGGTCTGCACGTGCCGGTCCCCGGCGAGACCAACCGCTTCGTCCTCGTACTGCCCCAGGGCGACGGCCGCGTCTACGTCGGCCTGACCGACGAGCCCGTGGACGGGGACGTCCCCGACGTGCCCGAGGTGCCGGAGACGGACGTGGGCTTCCTGCTCGACGTGCTCGGCTCGGTGCTGGACGCGCCGGTCCACCGCGAGGACGTGGTGGGCGCCTTCGCGGGCCTGCGCCCCCTGCTCGACACCACCGCGCCGGGCCGACCGGGCGCGGAGCCCCGCACGGCGGACGTCTCGCGCCGGCACGCCGTGCTCACCTCGTCCGAGGGCGTCGTCACCGTGGTCGGCGGCAAGCTCACCACGTACCGGCGCATGGCCGAGGACGCCGTGGACGCCGCCGTGGCCGCCAGGGGTCTCGCCGCCGGGCCCTCCCCCACGGCCGCGCTGCCGCTGGTCGGGGCGGCGGCTCCGCAGGCCCTGGCACGCGTCCGGGCGCCCCGTCGCCTGGTACGGCGCTACGGCACCGAGGCACCGGCGGTCCAGGCCCTGGCCGCCCGCGACCCCCGCCTCGCCGAGCGGCTGCTGCCGGGCCACCCCGTCACCGGGGCCGAACTGGTGTGGGCCCTGCGTCACGAGGGCGCCCTGGACGAGGCCGACCTGCTCGACCGGCGCACCCGCGTCGGCCTGGTCCCCGAGGACCGCGCGGCGGCCCGGGACGCCGTACGCGCACTCGTCGGCGGGATCGTCGAGGTGGGCAGAACCAGCGGGACCGGCGGGACCGGCGGGACCGGCGGATTCGGCGGGTCCGGCGAGTTCTCGGCGGACGCGGGCTGAGGCCCCCGGTCCGCCGAGCCGACCGGTACGGCGCCCGCCCGGCTCGGCGGGCTGGGGCGCCGAGTCGGGCGGGGCGGGCCGAACGGCGTCGGCCGGTGCGGCAGACGGCCCGGGGACGGGCGCCGCCTGCCCGGTCAGATGTCCCGGTCGTCCTCCTGGACGGCCTTGCGCAGTTTCGCCTCGATCTTGTGCTGGGACTGGCCTCCCTCCTTGACGTACTCCGTCATCGCGGTCCGCGCGTCCCGGTCAAGGTCGCGCCAGGCCCGTACGGCCGTCTCGTAGGTCTGCGACTGCCGCGGGGTCCACTGGTGCTGTGTCGGTGGCCCGTACGAGTCGCGCAGCTCCTCGACCCGGTGCTGTGCCAGGTCCGCCGCGCGGCGCTTGTGCACGAGCTCCTCGAATGTGTGTGCCACCACACCTCGACCGTAGTCAGTGGAACGCCTCGGCGCGCGTCGAGCCCGCGGCGGCCGGCGGCCGGGGTGCGCTCCGGCCGGTCCGAGTGGTCCACGCGGGCGGCGAAGAGCCTTAACATCAAGCCACCGACGACGGGGCCGGGCACATTGCGGCGACACGAGAGCTGAGGGCGGCGTGACGGAGATCGAGGGAGCGGCGGTGCCGGGGCGGCTGCTGATCACCCGTACCACCACGGGTGACGGCGTCGACGTCGTGGTCCTCGCCGGAGAGGTCGACCTGGACAGCAGCGGCCGCCTGCGCGAGGTCCTGCTGGCCTCGGTGGAGTCGGCCCCGGGCACGGTGGTGGACTTCGGCGAGGTCGGCTTCCTGGACTCCAGCGGCATCAACGTCCTCATCTCCGCGCACCGGGCCGCCGGGTCCCGCGGCGTCTGGCTGCGGCTCGCCGCCCCGCGCGACGCCGTGCAGCGCGTGCTGCGGCTGGTGGGCGTCGACGCGCTCATCCCCTGCTACCCGAGCGTGGCGGAGGCCCTCGCCGCCTGACCCGCTCAGGTCAGCGGCAGGCGCGCGTGCACCGTCTTGCCCCGCGCGTGCGGCTTGGTGATGACCTCGCCGCACAGCCGCGTGACGATCTCCAGTCCGTGGCGGCCGACCCGCGCCGGGTCACGGGGCAGGAAGGTGGGAAACGCCTCCCCCGTGTCCGTCACCGCGATCTCCACCCCGTCGTCCACCAGGGTCAGCACCAGCCGGCAGGGGCCGGGCGCGTGCCGCAGCGCGTTCGTCACCAGCTCGCTCACCACCAGACGAGCGGCGTCCAGGAAGGCGTCCGCCGGCCGCACGCCCCGTTCGGCGAGGCGTGCGACGAAGCCGCGGACGACGTCCCTGGAGGCGGGGATCATCGCGGATCCGCCCCTGAACTCGACCGCCGCGGACACGACGGAGCCGTCGGCGGTGTCGGGTCCGTGCGCCGGAGTCATACCGAGCCTCACCGTCCGGTCCGGGGCCGAGTGGAGGAGCGGAGGTCCCCGGCCCCCACGATACGCACCAGGGCGCGCACCACGATCCCTTTGCCCCAACTTCCGCCGGACGCGCCGTTCTTCGGCAGGACCCGGCCGACTGCGCGCGAACGGCCGGCCGGGCCGGCGGGCCAGGGGGAGATGCGGGCGCCGACCGCGGGCGCGGCGTCGCGGCCGTTCCGGGTCACGGTGCAGGCGCCGCTGCCGCGCCACCCGGACGGCCGCACCGGGACGCTCGGCCCGCCCGCCGGAACGGACCCGGCGGGCCTGCGGCACCCCGTCGGCGGTCCCGGCCGGCGGTCCGCCGCGTCGCAGGGGGCGCCCCTCGCCTCCGGGGGCCCGGCAGTGTAGACATGAGCACATGGTCCGACTGATGGGTCGATCGGGAGAACGGTCACCCCGTCGTCCCGGCGGCCCGCACGTCCGACACCGGCAGGACGCCGACCGGTCACGGCGGGGGGCGGACGCGCGGTCCGCCTCGGCGCTGCGCTCGGCGCTGTCCGGACGCAGCGTGGCCGGCCAGGTCTTCGTGATGAACGTGGTCATCGTGCTGCTGCTTGTGGTCGCCGCGGCGGTCGCGCTGGTGCTCCAGGTACGGCACGACAGCGACACGGAGGCCCGCAACCGGTCGGTCTCCGTGGCCGCGACGTTCGCCAACTCCCCCGGCATCGTCGAGGCGCTGCGCGGCCCCGACCCCACGGCGGTGCTCCAGCCCCGCGCCGAGGCGGCGCGCAAGGCCACGGACGTGGACTTCGTGGTCGTCACCAATCCGCAGGGCGTGCGCTACACCCATCCGAAGACGAACCGCATCGGCAAGACCTTCGTGGGGAACATCGGGCCCGCGCTGGCCGGGAAGACGGTGACCGAGGAGATCGAGGGCACCATCGGCCCGCTGGTCCAGGCCATCGTGCCCGTCAAGGCCCCCGACGGGAAGGTGGTGGGCCTGGTCTCGGCCGGCATCACGACGGAGAACGTGGGCGGGTTCGCCGACCGCCAACTGCCCCTCGTCCTGAGCGCGGCGGCCGTCGGGCTGGCCCTGGCGACCGGGGGCACGGCCCTGGTGAGCCGACGGCTGATGCGGCAGACGCACGGCCTGGGGCCGCACGAGATGACCCGGATGTACGAACACCACGACGCCGTTCTGCACAGCGTCCGGGAGGGCGTCCTCATCGTCGGCGGGGAGGGCAGGCTGCTGCTGGCCAACGACGAGGCGCGGCGGCTGCTCAACCTGCCGGCCGACGCCGAGGGCCGGCCCGTCGGCGCCCTCGGTCTGCCCTCCGACCTGGCCGGACTGCTGGCCTCGGGCCAGGCCGCCACCGACGAGGTGCACCTGGTCGAGGACCGGCTGCTGGCCATCAACCAGCGGCCCACGGACGTGCGCGGCGGCCCGGCCGGCAGCGTCGCGACGCTGCGCGACTCCACCGAACTGCGGGCCCTGTCCGGCCGGGCCGAGACCGCCCGGGAACGCCTGGACATCCTGTACGCGGCCGGGGTGGGCATCGGCACCAGCCTGGACGTCACCCGCACCGCCGAGGAACTGGCCGAGCTGGCCGTGCCCCGGTTCGCGGACTACGTCACCGTGGACCTGTTCGACCCCGTACTGGCCGGCGGTCAGCCGGACCGCGCGATGCCGCTGCGCCGGACCGCGCGCAGCGGCATCAGCGAGGACGTCCCGCTCTACCCCGTGGGCGGACAGATCCGCTACGTGGACTCCTCCCCGCAGGGCCGCACGCTCCGCGAGGGCCGGGCCGTCCTGGAGCCCCGCCTCGGCGAGGCCCCGGGCTGGCAGGCGCAGGACTACGAGCGCTCCGCACAGGTGGTGGAGTACGGCGTCCACTCTCTGATCACCGTGCCGCTGCGCGCGGGCAGTCTGGTGCTCGGGGTGGTGAGCTTCTGGCGTTCGGCCAAGCCCGAGCCGTTCGACGAGGACGAGCTGGCACTCGGCGAGGAACTGGTCGCACGGGCCGCGGTCTCCATCGACAACGCGCGCCGCTACACCCGCGAGCACAGCATGGCGGTGACCCTCCAGCGCAGCCTGCTGCCGCGCAGGCTGCCCGACCAGAACGCCCTGGACGTCGCCTACCGCTACCTGCCCGCGCAGGCCGGGGTGGGCGGCGACTGGTTCGACGTGCTCCCGCTGTCCGGGGCCCGGGTCGCGCTGGTCGTCGGCGACGTCGTCGGGCACGGGCTGCACGCCGCGGCCACCATGGGCCGGCTGCGGACGGCGGTGCACAACTTCACCGCCCTCGACCTGCCGCCCGACGAACTGCTCGGGCTGCTGGACGAACTGGTCGGCCGGATCGACCAGGACGAGACGCCCGACGACGGCACCGCCCCGGTGACCGGCGCGACCTGCCTCTACGCGATCTACGACCCGGCCGCGGGCTCCTGTGTGATCGCCCGGGCGGGCCATCCGCCGCCGGCGCTGATCCGGCCCGACGGCACCGTGGAGTTCCCCGAGGTGCCCCCGGGGCCCCCGCTGGGCCTGGGCGGCCTCCCGTTCGAGACGACGGAGCTGCGGCTGGCGGAGGGCAGCCGGCTCGTGCTGTACACCGACGGGCTGGTCGAGGACCGCGCGCACGACATCGACGTCGGCCTGGAGCACCTCCGCCGTGCGCTGGAGACGGCCGGCGAGACGCCCGAGGAGACCTGCCGGACCGTCCTGGACGCCCGGCTCCCGGACCGGCCGGGCGACGACATCGCGCTGCTGGTCGCCCGCACCCGGACGCTGGGCCCGGACCGGGTCGCCGAGTGGGAGGTGCCGAACGATCCCGCGGCGGTCGGCGAGGTGCGTTCCCGGGTCACCCGGCGGCTGGGCGAGTGGGGCCTGGACGAGCTGGTGTTCACCACGGAGCTGATCCTCAGCGAGCTGGTCACCAACGCGATCCGCTACGGCGGCGACACCGTCCACGTGCGGGTGCTGCGGGACCGCAGCCTGATCTGCGAGGTCTTCGACAGCAGCAGCACCTCCCCGCACCTGCGCTACGCCGCCATGACGGACGAGGGCGGGCGCGGCCTGTTCCTGGTCGCGCAGCTCGCCGAGCGCTGGGGCACCCGCTACACCCCGGCCGGCAAGGTCATCTGGGCGGAGCAGCCGCTGCCCTGACGGCTCGCGGGACCGCCCCCGACCGGCGGGCCCGGGCACCGTCGGCGTGCTCGGCCCGGTGGAGATGGCTCACCCGGGCCCGGTCGGGGCCGGTGCGGCACGAACGCGGGCCGCGGAAGGGGAGCGTGTCCCGTCTTCCGCGGCCCGCGTCCGTGCCACCGGGTCGGTACCGGTGTCAGTGCCGGAACGCGTCCTTGCCCTTCTCCTTGGCCTGCCGGGCGTCGCCCTTGGACTGGGCGGCGCGGCCCTCGGCCGTCATCCTCTCGTTGCCGACGGCCCGGCCGACCGCTTCCTTGGCCTTCCCCTTGGCCTGCTCCATCTTGGCCTTGGACTTCTGATTGCCGGCCACAGTGGTTCACCTCTCGGTGTTGGCTTGCGCTGTCTGCCCGGCGGGTCGCCCGGTACGGCGGTTCCAAACGTGCGGTCCGGGCGGGGCGGTCAGTTCTGCCCGGCGTGCGTGTGGCTGTGGGAGGTCTCCGGCGGGCACGTGCGGTCGCCGCCGGGACGGTCCCGGTGCCAGTCTCGGACCGCGACGGTCAGCGCGCAGAGCATGGCGGCGACACCGGTGCCCACCGACAGGCCCACGGCCCGGTGGTAGTCGTCGTGGGTGGCGTTCAGCGTCAGGTAGAAGAGCCCCGGCAGCGCGGCGGTGCCCACGGCGCCGCCGAGCCGCTGGCCGGTCTGCAGGGCGCCACCGGCCGCGCCCGCCATCCGCACCGGCACGTCGCGCAGGGTCATCGTGATGTTCGGGGAGATCACGCAGCCGCTGCCCAGTCCACCGAGCAGCAGGGCGGGCGCGGCGAGCCAGGCGGCCGTGTCGGACGGGACGAGCCAGAGCAGCAGCGCGGTCGTGCCCAGGCCCACCATGACCGCGACCAGTCCCCAGACGGTCAGCAGCCGCCCCAGCCGCTCCACCAGGCGGCCCGCCACGGCCGCGGCGACGGCCGAGCCCGCGGCGAACGGGGTCACCGCCAGGCCGGACAGGAGGGGCGAGTAGCCCAGTCCGTTCTGGAAGAAGAGCGCGAAGACGAGCCAGACCCCGCTGAACCCGACGAAGTACAGGGCTCCCAGTCCCGCGCCGGTGGCGTAGCCGCGGGTCTCGGTGAGCAGTCCCGGCTCCAGGAGCGGCTGGCCGCCCCGGCGGGCGACGCGGCGCTCCCAGCGCGCGAAGGCGACCAGGACGACGGCTCCCGCCGGGAACAGCCACCACACCCTGGTCAGGCCGCCGCCCTCGGCGAGCACCAGCGGCAGCATCAGGGCCAGGATCCCCGCCCCGAGCAGCGCCACGCCCACGGGATCGAGCCGCCCCCGGCCGCCGGGCGCCACCCGGGGCAGCAGGCGGAAGCCGAGGAACAGGGCAACCAGGCCGACGGGCACGTTCACGTAGAAGATCCACCGCCAGCCCCCGGCTCCCGCCAGTGCCAGGATCAGACCGCCGACGACCGGGCCCACGGCGCTGGACACGCCCACGGTGGCGCCGAAGAGCCCGAACGCGCGCCCGCGTTCCGCGCCCCGGAACAGTTGCTGGATGAGCGCCGAGTTCTGCGGCGCCAGGCTGCCCGCGGCGACTCCCTGGGCGAGCCGGGCGGCGACGAGCAGTTCGATGCCGGGGGCGGCTCCCGACGCGGCGCTGAAGAGCACGAAGGCGGCCAGGGCGGCCAGGAAGACGCGCCGCCTGCCGAACGCGTCGCCGATCCGTCCCGCGGTCACCAGGGTCAGGGCGAACGCCAGCGCGTATCCGGAGACGACCCACTGCACGGACGTCGGCGAGGCGTGCAGCTCGCGTTGCATGGAGGGCAGGGCCACGGCGACGATCGTCACGTCCAGGAGGGTCATGAAACCGGCGACCAGGGTGACCCACAGGGCCCGCCACCGGCGGGGGTCGAGTTCGTCCTCCGTATCCTGCACACGGGCTCCCCTCGTGAGGCTGCACGGGACGCGCCACTTCGCCCCACGCCTGCGTCACCCGTGACGGGCCCTTCAAACCCCGCGCTCAGCCACGTGCCCGGCCGCCGACCCCCAACCTCAACCATGAGATCCCATAAGGTGTACTTATGACCTCATAGAGCGGACCCGCGTACCGACTTAGGCTTGCCTTAGCTTAGGCTTCCCCAAGAGTCGATCTGTTACCGCTCGAAGGGAACCTGAACATGCCCCGCCCACTGCGGGTGGCCATCGTCGGATCCGGCCCGGCCGGGATCTACGCCGCTGACGCCCTCCTCAAGTCCGAAGTGGCCGCCGACCCCGGTGTTTCCATCGACATCTTCGAGCGGATGCCCGCCCCGTTCGGACTCATCCGCTACGGCGTGGCCCCCGACCACCCGCGGATCAAGGGCATCATCACGGCCCTGCACCAGGTGCTCGACAAGCCGCAGATCCGCCTCTTCGGCAACGTCAACTACCCGAGCGACGTCAGCCTGGACGACCTGCGCGCCTTCTACGACGGTGTGATCTTCGCCACCGGCGCCACGGCCGACCGCGACCTGTCGGTCCCCGGCATCGACCTCGACGGCTCGTACGGCGCGGCCGAGTTCGTCGCCTGGTACGACGGCCACCCCGACTTCCCGCGCACCTGGCCGCTGGAGGCGGAGAAGGTCGCCGTCCTCGGCGTCGGCAACGTCGCCCTGGACATCGCCCGGGTCCTGGCCAAGACGGCGGACGAGCTGCTGCCCACCGAGATCCCGCCGAACGTGTACGAGGGCCTGAAGGCCAACAAGGCGCTGGAGGTCCACGTCTTCGGCCGCCGCGGCCCGGCGCAGGCGAAGTTCAGCCCGATGGAACTGCGGGAGCTGGACCACTCCCCCAACATCGAGGTGATCGTCGACCCCGAGGACATCGACTACGACGAGGGCTCGATCGCGACCCGGCGCGGCAACAAGCAGGCCGACATGGTCGCCAAGACCCTGGAGAACTGGGCGATCCGCGACGTCGGCGACCGGCCGCACAAGCTCTTCCTGCACTTCTTCGAGTCGCCCTCGGAGATCCTCGGCAAGGACGGCAAGGTCGTCGGCCTGCGCACCGAGCGCACCGAGCTGGACGGCACGGGCAACGTCAAGGGCACCGGCGAGTTCAAGGACTGGGACGTCCAGGCGGTCTACCGTGCCGTCGGCTACCTCTCCGACCAGCTCCCCAAGCTGCCGTGGGACCTGGAGACGGGCACGGTCCCGGACGTGGGCGGCCGGGTGATCCAGGAGTCCGGCGAGCACCTGCAGTCGACGTACGTCACCGGCTGGATCCGGCGCGGCCCGGTCGGCCTGATCGGCCACACCAAGGGCGACGCCAACGAGACGGTGTCCAACCTGCTGGACGACTACGCGGGCGGCCGCCTCCAGACGCCCGTCTCGCCCGAGCCGGAGGCGGTGGACGCCTTCCTCGCCGAGCGGAACATCCGGTTCACCACCTGGGACGGCTGGTACAAGCTCGACGCCGCGGAGAAGGCGCAGGGCGAGCCGCAGGGGCGCGAGCGCGTGAAGTACGTCGAGCGCGAGGACATGCTCCGGGAGAGCGGCGCCTGAGCCGTGGTGTCGGGCACCGGCCCCTCCTCGCGGGGCGGCCGGTGCCGGACGTGTCCCGCCGGATCCGGGGCGGGCGTGTTCGGGACGGCGCTCAGACCTCCAGATCACCCTCGATCCGGCGTAGCTGGTGGCGGGCCATCGCCAGGTTGGCGCGGTTCGCGTCCAGCACCAGGTAGAGGAAGAGCCCGTTGCCGCCGCGGCCCTTGAGCAGGCGGATCATGTGGTACTGGGTGTTGAGCGTGATGAGGATGTCCTCGATCTCGTCCTTGAGCCCCAGGTGTTCCATCGTGCGCAGTTTGGACCGCACGACGTCGGTGTTCCCCGCGGCGGCGACCTCCAGGTTGAAATCCTTGCCGCCGCCCAGGGTGCCGAGCGCCATGCCGCTGGTGTAGTCGACCAGCGCGACGGCGGTCGCTCCGTCGATGGAGCCGAGGCATTCCTTGAGCGAGGTCTCCAGGTTGGCCATGCTGTTCCCTTTCCGTACGTGTTCGGTGTGCGGTCGGTGCTTCATACCGGCCGGTGGTGACCACCGGCCTGGGGGGTGGGCTGGTGGCCGGGCCGCTGCGGCGTGCGCACCGGCAGCGTCCCGATGGGGCGTTCGGCGGACGCCGTGACGGGTTCGGCGGCCGGGGCCCGGCCGCGTTCCGGCCCGAGCCCGGCGGCGACCAGTTCCCCGATCCGCGCGCCGCTGCGCCGGCCCTCCAGGTGCAGCCGGCCCACGTTGACCCGGCCGTCGGCGAGCAGGGTGAGCACGGCGGCCGGACCGGCGGCGTAGGTGGCCACGTAGCCGTCGGCCCCGCGCAGCAGCAGTTCGCGGAAGTCGCCGCGCGCGGTGGCCTCGGCCATGCGGTGCGCGACGCCGAGGGCGGCCGCGGTGAGCGCGGCGAGCCCCTCGGGTTCGGTGCCCGGCGCGTCGTGGGCGAGGACGAGCCCGTCCACGGTGGCCGCGAGCGCCCCGGTCATCCGCGGCACGCGGTTGCGCAGCCGGTGCAGTTCGTCGAGGACGTCGCTCTCGACGGCCATGAGCAGTCTCCTTTCGTCGCGCCTGCGGCGCGCGCGGATCACAGGGCCTCCAAGGCGTCTCGAAGCCGTCGCAGCAGGGCCGTGTCGGGGTCGTCCCACACCACCGCCCGCGGTGCCGGACCGGGCGGCAGGGGCTGGGCGGCGGGCGGCGCAGCGCGCACGAGCCCGTCGGCGGCCAGGCGGCGCAGTTCCACGAGGGTGTGGTAGGTGCGGCAGGCCAGCGCCGAGGCGATCTGCGCGGCGGTGCGGACGCCGTCGACCTGGGTCAGGGTGCGGCCGCGCCGCACGGGCAGGGCGGCGGAGCCGGTGCCCGGCACCCGGGTCAGCGGGAGGGTGTCGATGGCGGGGTCGGGCCAGATGCGGTCCAGCAGGGCGCGGCGGCGGCCGGACTCGCGCACGACGACGTCCACCGGTACGGAGCGGACCGCGCCGAGCCAGTGCGCCGCGCCGGGCCGGAAGCGCTGCGCGCGACCGTCGTGGGCCAGGACGAAGTACGCGGCGTCGAACAGGGCGCCCAGGTGACAGACCTCCAGCGCGCCGGCGGCGAGCCTGCCGCTGTCGACGAGCCGGTGGCCGACCCGGTGCTGGGTGCCGCCCCGGTCGACCGCCTCCCACCAGCCGTCCGGCGGTACGGCCCCGCTGCGGGTGAGCAGCGCGCCGAGGTCGGGGGCGAAGGCCGACTCCACGTGCACGACACGGCCCGCCTTGAGGTAGACGATGCCCCGCTCGCCCGACAGGGCGCCGGTGGCTCCTTCGGCCGCGAGGGCGCCGAGGGCGTCCGCGACGGTCTCGTACGCGGTCCAGGTGGTCGTCACCCGGGTCATCCGAGCACCAGCCGGTCGGCCAGCTCGGCCAGCCTGATGCGGGCCAGGGCGAGGTTCCCGTCACCGCGGTCGAGCCACAGGTGCAGGAAGACGGTGCTGTCGAAGGGGGTGCTGACGAACCTGAGCAGGTGGTAGGCGTCGCCGGTGGTGGCGATCAGGTCCTCCACCGGCGGTTCCTTCCCGGGCTCGGCGCCGCCCCCCGTGCCGGCCGCGGCCAGGGAGCCGCTCTCGGTGACGTGCCGGCCCAGTTCCGCCGTCTCCGCGGCGGTCGCCTCCCAGTCGCCGCCCGGGGCCTCGCCGACGGCGCCGAGGGCGAGCCCGCTGATCCAGTCGACCAGCGAGGCGCCGCGCGCGCCGGGCAGCCTCATGGCTTCCAGCAGACTCTCGTCGATTCCGGGCACGCCGGATCCCCTCCCCTGCACGGCTGTACCGCGAACGTGACGACGACACTACGGAAAGTGCACGCGTCCGGTGAGAGCTTTGGCATTTTCCAGAGGAACGTGCCCGCGGTGCGGCATACTGCGCTGTTTCGGCCGCGGCGCCGTACAAGTGGCCGAGCGTGCCCGCGCCGGGACGGGCAACCCGTCGGGCATGGCCCGACTGCACTTCTCCCGTCACGGGAAGCACCCGAAGCACGCACCGCCGGACGAGTCCGCGCACCCGCCGGCCCCCGAGCGGCCGGACGGGCACTTCGGCCCGGACGCCGCCACCGAGGAGGCCGCCCCGGACTCCCCCGCCGAACTGCCGAAGCGTTCCTGGTCGGCGCTGCTGCGGCGCGTGGTCGCCGAGTTCAAGGACGACGAGCTGACCGACCGCGCCGCGGCCCTGACCTACTACGGGGTCCTGGCGCTGTTCCCGGCCCTGCTGGTGCTGGTGTCGCTGCTGGGCATCGCCGGGGCGTCCGCCACCCAGGAGGTGCTGGACAACATCCAGAAGCTCGCGCCGGGTTCCGCGCGGGACGTGCTCACGAACGCGGTGGAGCAGCTACGGGCCAAGGCGGGCCTGGGCTCCGCGCTGGCGGTCGTCGGTCTGCTGGGTGCCGTCTGGTCGGCGTCCGGCTACGTCGCCGCGTTCATCCGGGCCGCCAACGCCGTCTACGACGTGCCCGAAGGACGTCCGGTGTGGAAGGTGCTGCCGCTGCGGGTGGCCCTGACCGTGGTGCTGCTCGTGCTCGCGGTGGTCAGCGCGCTCATCGTGGTCTTCACCGGGAGCCTGGCACGGCAGGCGGGCACCGCGCTGGGCGTCGGCGACACGGCCCTGACGGTGTGGTCGATCGCCAAGTGGCCGGTGCTGGTCCTGCTGGTCACCTTCATGATCGCGATCCTGTACTGGGCCGCGCCGAACGCCCGGGTCAAGGGCTTCCGGTGGGTCTCCCCGGGCAGCCTGGTCGCGCTGCTGATCTGGCTGCTCGCCTCCGGCGGGTTCGCCGTCTACGTGGCCAACTTCGGCTCGTACAACAAGACCTACGGCACCCTGGCCGGCGTGATCGTCTTCCTCGTCTGGCTGTGGGTCACCAACCTGGCGGTGCTGCTCGGCCTGGAGTTCGACGCGGAGCTGGCCCGGCAGCGGGTCGTCGACGGCGGCTTCCCGCCCGGGGAGGAGCCGTACGTGGAGCCGCGCGACACCCGGGCCTGGAACGAGGCGGACCGGCGGCGCGCGGCCGGGGACGAGGGCGAGGGCAGGACCAGGGGCGGAGGCGGAGGCGAGGGGGCGGACTGAGGACCGAGGACTGCGGGAGAGGACTGCGGGAGGCGAGCTGGTGCACGCAGTCCTCGACGCCCTCGGCGCGGGTGGGACCCGCGATCACGCGGTTCACCGTGACCCCGCCGCCCGCCGCCTCCTTGGCGAAGCCACGGCCGACCCCGAGCAGAACCGTCTTGGCGACGCCGTAGTGGATCATCTCGGCCGGAATCACGACGTCCGAGTCGCTCACGATGTACCGCCCCCGTCCCCCAGCCGCGGTCCCTCATCCGGGGGAGATGGGCTCGCGTCGGCCTGACGCCCGCGAGGACGTCGATCCCGAAGCAGCGGCGCCACTCGTCGTCGATCTCCGGCGCGGGCGCGGCGCCGAAGACGCCGAGGTTGTGGACGAGGATGTCCACCTCGGGCAGCTCCCGCAGGGCCGGCTCGGCACCCTCTGCGGTCCCGGAGCCGGCCGCGACCGGCACGAACGCACCGTCCGGCACCGCGGCCCGCAGCTTCGCGAGGCCCTCCTCCAGGCGGCCGGCCTCGCGCCCGTTGACGCCCACGACGGCGCCGGCCCGGTGCCCCCTGCGAGGAGCCCGACACCAGTGCGGTGCGTCCGCCGAGGCCGAAGTCCCTCAGGTGGCCGCTCGTCGTGCCGTACGGTCGGTCGGGTTGCTCCTGCCCGCCCCCGCCCACGGCCCGCCCGTGGCCCGGTCGGCCGCACGGTGCGCCGCGCCGCGGCACGCCCGGCCGGCGGACCCCCGGTGCTCTCGGCTGACCTGCGGCGACAATACTTGCCTACGTCCGTGCCCCTGCTGCCCGATGGACCCATGCCGACCTCTCCCACTGCCCGCCCCACACATCCGCCCACGCTGTGGGCCGCTCGCGGCCGTCATGTCGGCTCCGCGGCCGAGGACACCGTCCGGCACACGCTGGAACGGCTCAAGGACGACCACGTCGTCGACGACTTCCTCGAGCCCCCCGAGGAGCCGGGGGCCGAGCCCGGGACCGCCGGGGCGCCCGGCCCGCGGATCTTCGAGGCGCGCTGGCGGACCCCCGGCGACGTGACCGTGCGGGCCAGACTGATCCTGGAACCGGCCTCGGCGGGCGGGCAGGAGTGGACGCTGCTGGCGGAGGCCGAGGAGGCCTGGGACCTGGCCTGGCCCTCGCCGGCCACCGTGTTCTGGCCGGACGACCCGGACGTCACGTGGGACCGGGACGCGGCCACGGGGCTGCGGCTGCGGGGCATCAACACCCTCCCGGACGACGACAAGGCCGTACGCAGGCTGCTCAAGGAGGCGGGGCGCAGCCCGTGGAACATCCACGTGGTGGTGCACGAGGCGATGACTCCGGACCACCGCGGCAGGGTGCCGCTGGTGCGGTGGCTGCCGCCCGGACTGCGGCACCGGGTGGTCGAGCACCGTGCCGCGCCGCAGCAGTTGCGCGTGGTGAGCTGGGCCCTGGAGGACTTCGGCGTGCAGGTGCCGCGCGGCGGCGCGGTGGTGCTGCCGGGCACGCCCGCTCCGGAGGACTACGCGGCCGGTGATTTCTCGGTCCGCTCGGTCTTCCTGGACGGCTCCGAGCCGACCGCGCTGATCGCGGCCGTGACGTCGTTCGCGGGGCTGGCCAGGCCGCTGCCCGACGACGCGGTGGCGGCCCTCGGCTCGCTGCGGGAGGACTGGCGGCTGCTGACGTTGCGGGAGGAGCTGGAGCGCGAGCGCAAGCTGGTGGCGATGTACGCCGAGGCGCTCGAGGCCATGACCCAGTCCCGCGACCTGTACCGGGAGGCGGCGGAACGGGCGGCCGAGGCCCTCGCCGTGTACCGCGAGTCCGCGGGCACCGCCCCGGCCGCGCCGCCGCAGGCCGAACCACCGGCGTCCCCGCTGCGCGGGCTGGCCCGCACACTCGACCGCTTCCGCGGCACCGCCCGCACCTCACGCCCCGGCTCCGACGGCCGCCCCGGCTCCCAGCCGCCCCCGGCGGAGGACTGACGGGCGGGAGAGAGCGACGGCCGGACACAGGTGCCGCCCGGCCGCCAGGGCCGCCACGGCGTCGGGGGGATCCGGGATCTCCGGCGGCCGGGGTCCGCACCGGCGTGTGCGCGCCCACCGGCAGCCCGGCTGCCGCGCGGCCCGTCGGCCGTGGGCCGTGGGCCGTGGGCCGCTCCCCCGGGTCCGGTGCCCTGGCCCGCCGACGGGCGGGGCTCGCTGAGGGCACCCTCACGTGTCATCCGGCGTGTGGTGGATACGCGGACGGCACAGGAGCCCGGCCCGTCCCGGAAGGTCAGCGACGCCATGGACAGCCAGCACGAGAGCGCCCCCGCTTCCCGCCCACCGGAGTCCTCCCGTTCGGAGACCACGCTCCGCGTCAACGGCAAACCGCACACACTCACCGTCGACCACCGCCGCGTCCTGCTGGACCTCCTGCGGGAGGATCTCGGTCTCGCGGGCGCCAAGAAGGGCTGCGACCACGGGCAGTGCGGCGCCTGCACGGTCCTGGTCGACGGGCGGCGCGTCAACAGCTGCCTGCTGTTCGCCGTCGCCCTGGACGGCTGCGAGGTCACCACCGTCGAGGGTCTCGCCGGGGACGGCGAGGAACTGCACCCGGTGCAGCGGGCCTTCCTGGACCGCGACGCCTTCCAGTGCGGGTACTGCACCCCGGGCCAGATCTGCTCCGCGGTCGGCGCGCTCGCCGAGGCCGCGGCCGGGCACCCGTCCCACGTCACCGACCCGGCGGTCCCCTCCGGGGAGCCGGTCGCGCTGGACCGGGAGGAGATCCGGGAACGGCTGAGCGGCAACCTGTGCCGGTGCGGTGCCTACCCGCGCATCGCCGACGCCGTCGAGGACGTGATCCCGTGAAGTCCTTCGCCTACGTACGCGCGGGCAGCGTCGAGGAGGCCACCGACGCGTTCGCGGCCCACCCGGGCGCCCGCTACCTCGGCGGCGGCACCAACCTCGTCGACCTGATGAAGCTCGGCGTGGAGGCGCCCGCCGCGCTCGTCGACGTCTCCCGGCTGCCGCTGGACACCGTGGAGGAGCTGCCCGACGGCTCGCTGCGGGCCGGGGCCACGGTCCGCAACAGCGACCTCGCCGCCCACCCCGCCGTGCGCGACCGCTACCCGGCGCTGTCCCAGGCGCTGCTGGCCGGTGCCTCCGGGCAGTTGCGCAACGCCGCCACCACCGGCGGCAACCTGCTGCAGCGCACCCGCTGCCCGTACTTCCAGGACGTGTCCAAGCCCTGCAACAAGCGAGAGCCCGGCACCGGCTGCGGCGCGCTGCGGGGCGTGCACCGCGACCATGCCGTACTGGGCCACTCCGACCAGTGCATCGCCACGCACCCCTCGGACATGGCGGTGTCGCTGGCCGCCCTCGACGCGCGCGTGGAGCTGCACGGCCCCGAGGGCACCCGGAGCGTTCCCGCCGCCGACTTCCACCGGCTGCCGGGTGTGCATCCCGAGCGGGACACGGAGATCCACCCGGGCGAGCTGATCACCGGTGTGGTCCTGCCCGCGGCCACCGCCGGACTGCCCTCGGCCTACCGCAAGGCCCGCGACCGGGCGTCGTACGCCTTCGCGCTGGCCTCCGTCGCCGTGGTGCTGCACCTGGCGGACGGGGTGGTGGAGCGGGCCGGGATCGCCTTCGGGGCGCTGGCGCACCGGCCCTGGCGGGCCCGGCGGGCCGAGGACGCGTTGGTGGGCGCGGCGCCCACCACGGCGGCCTTCGAGCACGCGATCGATCTGGAACTGGCCGCGGCCGAACCGCTGCGGGACAACGCCTACAAGGTGCCGCTGGCCCGCCGGCTGGCCCTGGACGTACTGGGCCGGCTCGCCCCGCCGGCCACGACCTGACGGACCCGGCGTCCACGAGGAGGACTTCATGACCGCCACCGATGCCGTCCTGGGCGCCCCCGTCGAGCGCCGGGAGGGGCGGGAGAAGGTCACCGGCACCGCCCGGTACGCCGCCGAGTTCGACGCGCCGGGACGCGCGCAGGCCTGGCCCGTGCCGGCGACGGTCCCGCGCGGCCGGGTGACCGGCGTCGACACCGCGCCGGCGCTCGCCCTGCCCGGCGTGCTCGCGGTGCTCACGCACGAGAACGCACCCCGCCTCGGCGCGCCCGACGACCCGACCCTTGCGGTGCTCCAGGGCCCGCGCGTCCCGCACCGGGGCTGGTTCGTGGGCGTGGTGGTGGCCGAGACGCTGGAGGCGGCCCGCGCGGGTGCCGCCGCCGTCCGGATCACGTACGAGACCGAACCCCACGACGTGGTGCTCACCGCCGCGCATCCCGAGGCGTACGTCCCCGAGTCGGCCAACGGGGGGTTCCCGGCCGTCACCGGGTACGGCGACCCGGAGGGGGCGCTCGCCTCCTCGGCGACCCGGGTCGACGTCGAGTACACGGTGCCTCCGCTGCACAACCACCCGATGGAGCCGCACACGAGTACGGCGCACTGGGACGGCGACCGGCTGACCGTGCACTGCTCCAGTCAGGGCACCACCGCGGTGCAGAAGGAACTGGCCCGTCTGTTCGGGCTGCCCGAGGACCGGATCACGGTGCACGCCGAGCACGTCGGCGGCGGCTTCGGTTCGAAGGGCACGCCGCGTCCCGAGGTGGTGCTGGCCGCGATGGCGGCACGCGAGACGGGCCGCCGGGTGACCGTCGCGCTGCCGCGCCGCTACCTGCCCGCCGTGGTCGGACACCGGGCGCCGACCCTGCACCGGCTGCGCCTGGGCGCGGACTCCGACGGCCGGCTCACCGCCCTGGTGCACGAGGTGACGACGTACACCTCGCGGGTGAAGGAGTTCGTGGAGCAGGCCGCGGTCCCCGCCCGCGTCATGTACGGCACTCCGGCCCTGCGCACCTCCCACCGCGTGGCGGCGCTGGACGTGCCCACGCCCTCCTGGATGCGCGCCCCGGGCGAGTGTCCCGGCATGTACGCCCTCGAGTCCGCCATGGACGAACTGGCCGCCGGACTCGGTGTCGACCCGGTGGAGCTGAGGATCCGCAACGAACCGGAGACCGAGCCGGACAGCGGGAAGCCCTTCAGCAGCCGGCACGTGGTCGAGTGTCTGCGCGAGGGTGCCCGGCGGTTCGGGTGGGAGCGCCGCGATCCCCGCCCCCGTGCCCGCTGCGAGGGGTCCCTGCTGATCGGCAGCGGGGTGGCCTCGGCCACCTATCCGGTGCTGGTGTCCCCGTGCGTCGCCTCGGCACGGGCCCTGCCCGACGGCGGATTCCTGGTGCGGGTCAATGCCACCGACATCGGCACGGGCGCCCGTACGGTGCTCGCGCAGATCGCGGCCGACGCGCTGGGCGTCGCGCTGGACCGGGTGCGGATGGACGTGGCCGACAGCGGCATCGGGTTCGCCCCGATGGCCGGCGGTTCCTCCGGCACCGCGTCCTGGGGGTCGGCCGTGCACGAGGCGTGCACGCGGCTGGCCGGCCGGCTGGCGGAGCACTCGGGGCCGCTGCCCGACGAGGGGATCTCCGCCGAGGCCGACACCTCCGGGAAGGCGGACGCCGAAAGCCCGTACGCCCGGCACGCGTTCGGCGCCCACTTCGCCGAGGTGAGCGTGGACACCGTCTCCGGGGAGGTACGGGTGAGGCGGCTGCTGGGCGTCTTCGCCGCGGGACGCATCCTCAACGCCCGTACGGCCCGCTCGCAGTTCATCGGGGGCATGGCGATGGGCCTGGGCATGGCGCTGACCGAGGACAGCACGATGGACCCGGTCTTCGGCGACTTCGTCGAGCGCGACCTGGCGTCCTACCACGTCCCCGCGCACGCGGACGTCGGGGAGGTGGAGGCGCACTGGGTCGACGAGACGGACGACCACCTCAACCCCATGGGCAGCAAGGGGATCGGGGAGATCGGCATCGTGGGCTCGGCGGCGGCCGTGGGCAACGCCGTCCACCACGCCACCGGCATCCGCTTCCGCGAACTGCCGCTCACCCCGGACCGGGTGCTCACCGCCCTGGTCGAACACGGGCATCCCGCGGGCATGCTGGGGGTCTGAGCGGGAGCGCGGGCCGCCCCGGGACTCTCCCGGGGCGGCCCGCGTTCGTCTGCTCGTTCGTCTGCTCGTACGCGTACGCGCGCCGTCGGCGCTCAGTCCACGGCGGCCCGGCGCGCCACGGCCACGCGGCGGGGCGGCCTGCGCCGCGCGGAGGCCGGTACGGCCACGCGCACGCACAGTGCCGTCAGCGCGACGAGCGAGGCGGCCACGGCCACCGCGACCGCGACCCAGGTGGGGGCCAGCGTGAGGTCCGTGACCGGGGACACCCGCGCGGAGGGGGTGGCACTGCCGTAGAGCTTGGCCGCGGCCAGCGCCGCCGGTGCCACGACCGCGGCGGCGAGCAGCGCCACGGCCGGACGGACGGTCAGCAGCAGGGCCAGCACCAGGCAGAGGGCCGACAGGCCGAGGGCCACTCCGTAGGCCGGCGCGGAGGCGTCGCCGCGGTGCAGCGGGAAGTAGGCGACGCCGCACCCGGCCAGGGCCGCGACGGCGAGCCAGGCCGGCCAGGCCGGCCCCCGCACGGCACGTCGCGCCGCACGGGCCTCGGCGCGCTCACGTGCGGCACGGGCCTTGTCCCGGTCGCGAGTCGAACGGGCCTCGTCGCGCTCGTGTGCCGCGCGGGCCTCGTCCCGATCGCGTACGGCCCGCGCCTCGTCCCGGTCCCGTGCGGCCCGCGCCCCGTCCCGGTCGCGCGCCGCGGGGGTCTCCTCGCGGTCGCGTCCCCGGCGGAACCGGAGCTGCGGCCTGCGGCGTTCGCGGCGGTCTGCTCCGGCGAACGCGCCGTCGCGTGCCACGGGCCGCCGGGTGTCCGGCTGCCGGGCGTCGTCCTCTCCGGCGGCTTCCCGGGCCGCCCGCAGGTGGCGGGCATCGGGCTGTTCCGGGCGTACGTGTCCGTCCTCGGCGAGCCGGCCGATCAGTTCGACCAGTTCCTCGACGGGCCGGCCGGTGGCGGCGGCCCGCACCGCCTCCTGCCCGCAGTGCGCTTCCAGCGGCGTGCGGTGCAGCAGCGCCATCAGCCGGGTCACGTCCTCCACGGAGCGGCACTCCGCGGCGGCGCGGATCGCCTCGTCCGCGCTGTCCGACGGGCGCGGCGGCCGGGTCAGCAGGCCGGCCAGCCGGGTGACGTCCTCGACGGACCGGTGCACACCGACCGCGCGGAGCGCGTCGACGGTGGCCTGCGCGTACTGCGGCGACCGCTCCAGCGTCGTGATCAGGTCGACGACCTCCTCCAGCGGCCGGTCGGCCACGGCGGCGCGCACCAGGTCGCCGACGGGATCACCGTGTGTCCGCGGTGCTGCCTCGTGGACGTCGGCGACGGTGTCCGGGCCGGGCGCGGGCAGATCGGGGTCGGGATCGAGTTCCGGCAGGTCGTCGTCGAATCCGGCGTCCCACAGGCCGCCGTCCGGCTCGGGCGACGGGCCTTCGGCGTCCCGGACGCCGGGGCCGGTGCCGCTGCCGGGCGGTCCCGCCGTACCGGTCGTGGTGGTCGTCTCCCCGGTGGGTATGTCCAGGGCGGATATGGCGTACTCGGGCGAGCGGGATGAGGAAGAGCCGGTGGTCATGATCTCTCCGTGTGGTGGGGGTGCGGCCGCCCTGCGTCCCCGACGTGCGACTCGCGCTGTGTGCTGCCATTACTAGGCACGGCCACCGCGCCGTGCCACTCCGGTGGGCCACAGGGATGAGAGACCCCCGCGTGCGGACTTGCGGCCGACGCGAGCGGGCATCCGGGGAGAAAGGCGCGCTCCGCGCGCCGGAGGAGGGGCGGTGTGGACACGACCACGGTGATCGTCGTGGCGGTGCTGCTCGCGGCGGTCGTGCTCGCGGCGGCGATCGCCGTGCTGGTGCGCCTGGTCCGCACCCGACGGGACCTCAGGCGGGCCGGTCTTCCCACGGGTCCGCGCTGGGTCTTCTGGGGCGCCGTCCTCTACTTGGTGCTCCCGGCGGACCTGATCCCCGATCCCGTCTATCTGGACGACATCGGCGTCCTGCTGCTCGCGCTGCGTTCCGTGCGCGGCCGGACCGGCTTCCGTGAGGACGCGGGGGAACGGCGGCGGTCCACCAGACCGCCCGGTGATTACGCAGCGTGAGGAAACCATTCACCCGTTCGATTCGTATAAGTCTCTGGAAGCCGAAGGAAGTCGGCGGACCGGGCGAGGGCGCACCGCGGCCCGTCGCCTGATCGGCACAGCACCGACCAGGGAGAGACGATGCAACCGTTCGCGCTCGACTACGCACGGCCCGCAGTGGAGTTGGAAGCCACCACTCCGTACGTCTACGACTCCGGGCTGCAGTTGAACGTGCTCCTCGACGGACGGGTCGCCGCATGCGACCACGCGTTGCTGAGAGAGCTGGGCACCACGACCTCCACCGCGGGGTCGAAGACCCACTTCGACGACTGAACACGGGCCGCCGAGAATGACCGTGCTGATCCTGACCAGTGAAGAGGACGTCACCGCGGACATGGTGGTGGTGCACCTGAACGCGTCGGGAGTGCCGGTGGTCCGCCTGGACCCCGCCGACCTCACCGACTCCGTCGCGCTGTCCGGCGAGTTCGTGCACGGCTCCTTCCGGGGCCATCTGTCCTCGGGGGGACGCCTGGTGAGCATCGGCGGGCTGCGGTCGATCTGGGTGCGCAGGCCGGGTGGCGCGGCCACCCGGGCCGCCGAGCCGTCGGCGTGGCTGACCGAGGAGGCCGGCCAGGCGCTGTACGGCATGCTCCGCGGCTCGGGAGCGCGCTGGATGAACCAGCCCGACGCCGCACACCGGGCCCGCTACAAGCCCTGGCAACTGCGTCTCGCCCAGCAGTGCGGGCTGCCGGTGCCCGCGACGCTGATCACGACGTTCCCCCGGGCGGCCCGCGAGTTCGCCGAGCGCTTCCCGGACCTGGTGGTCAAGCCGGTGTCGGGCGCCCATCCGCAGGACCCGCCCCTGGCGGTGCCGACCAGCAGGGTCCCTCCCGAGGCCGACTTCTCCGCCGTCGCCCACGGTCCGACGCTGCTGCAACGCCGGGTCGCCAAGCGTGCCGACATCCGGCTGACGGCCGTCGGCGACGTGCTGCTGGCGGCGCGCAAGACGACGCTCGCGCACCTGGATCCCGACGACGTGGACGTGCGCTTCACCGCGTCGGGCGAGCCGTGGCGGCCGGCCGAGGTGCCCCCGCGCATCGCCGAAAGCGTCCGCACCTATCTGCGGGAGGCACGACTCGCCTACGGAGCCCTGGACTTCGCCGAGGACGGCGACGGCACCTGGTGGTTCCTCGAGTGCAACCAGTCGGGACAGTTCGGCTTCGTGGAGGTGGACACGGGCCAGCCGATCGCCCGGACCATCGCCGAGTGGCTGGCCCGGCCCGGCGCCGCGGATCCCGCGGACGGGGGCGGCGGGGACACGGCGTCGGCCCGGTGAGACCGGGAGTGTCCGCCGCCCCGGTGCCGTGCCCGCCTGCCTCTCGGTGGCGGCCGCCGGCTCCCGGCGCCGCCGTCAGCGCGGGCCGGGCAGCAGGGCGGTGCGCTGCCAGCCGGCGCCGGGGGACGGCCGGCGTTCCGCACCGGGCAGGTGCCCGGGGGCGCGCAACGGACGCATGACCACCTCCAGTTCCCTGTTCACACGCTCGGCGTCCCGCCGCACCTGCTCGGGGACGTCACCGCGTTCGGCGACGAGTCGGTCGTAGATGGGGGAATCCTGGAACACCCGTCAACGTGCCTTTCGTGTCGTCCGCCCCCGTACGGAGGCGCGACTGAGCAGTCTAGGCGTCCGTTCACGCGGGGGTGCGCATTCCGCCGGGATGTGAACGGTCCCCCGCGCGGCCCCGGCCGAGACACCGGGTCGTCCCCCCGGGGGACACGAGCCCTCAACGACCGGACCGGACCGGCCAAGTCCGGTCCGGTCCGGTCCGCGGTGCGGGCCACGCGGGGCCGCGGTGTCACACGGCCAGCGACAGGCCGCTCTCCCCGTCCGGCGCCGGCGAACCGGCCTCCTGCGCGCGCCCCTTGGCGAGCAGCAGCGCGTCCGCCTTCGCCACCGCGTCGTGGACGGCGGTCGTCGCCATCATCACGCACAGTGTGTAACTGACGTCCGCCAGCTCCCGCGCCGTCTCGGGCCTCTCCCTCTCCGCCTGAGCGATCCGCAGCGACGCGTACCGCGTCAGCAGCTTCCTGACGACCTTCGGGTCCGGTTCGAGCACGAAGCGCCCCTCTCTCGGTTTTCGCTGCGTATGCCCGAACCCCGCCGGAACAGTCACATCACGCCCGTCCGCCTTCGCAATTGACCAGATTCTGTCCTTCCCTGTCCGAACGCCATCGCGAATGGACGACGAGTTGGTTGAAAGCGGGCGGATCGGCCGTCGCCGGCGGGGTCAGGCGACCTGGCCGCTGTGGAGTGCGGTGTAGGCCCCGCCCCCGGCCAGGAGTTCCTCGTGGCTGCCCGTCTCCAGGATTCGGCCCTCGCCCATCACCACAATCCGGTCGGCGCCCCGCACGGTGGAGAGCCGGTGGGCGACGACGAACGTGGTGCGGCCGCGCAGCAGCCGGGTCAGCGCCTGCTGGACCAGCGCCTCGGAGCGGGTGTCCAGCGCGGAGGTGGCCTCGTCCAGGATCAGCACCCGGGGGTCGCGGATCAGCGCGCGGGCGATGGCCAGGCGCTGGCGCTGGCCGCCGGACAGCCTGGCCCCGTGCTCCCCGACCAGGGTGTCCAGGCCGTGCGGCAGCCGGTCGACGAACTCCAGGGCGTTGGCGTCGCGCAGGGCGCTGCGCACCGTCTCCTCGTCGGCGTCGTCCATGCCGTAGGCGACGTTCTCCCGGATCGTGCCGTCGAACAGGATGGACTCCTGCGGCACCACCGAGACGAACCGCCGGTAGGTGCGCAGGTCGAGGGTGTTCATGTCGGTGCCGTCGAGCAGCAGCCGGCCCGAGGTCGGCCGCAGGAAGCCGATCACCAGGTTGAGCACGGTGGACTTGCCGGCGCCGGACGCGCCGACCAGGGCGATGGTCTCACCGGGTTCGACGGAGAGGGTGAAGTCGCTCACGGCGGGCCGCCCGTCGCTCTCGTAGAGGTGCCCGACACCCTCGAAGGTGACGGCTCCGCGCAGCGAGGTCACCTCCGTCTTGCCCTCGTTGTCCTCCAGTTCGGGGGCCTGGAGCACCTCGCCGACCGAACGGACGGACTCCAGGCCCTTGGTGATGACCGGGGCCAGGCCCGCCAGCGTCGTCGTGGAGTTGGTGAGGGTGGTGAGGAAGGCGCTGAGCATGACGACGTCACCGGCGGTGACGCCCCACACGTCGTAGTAGGAGATGAGTGCGGCTCCCGCGAGCACCAGCACCCCGACCACGTTGAGGACCACCCAGGACAGCGAGCCGAAGCGGCCGTTGACCAGGTCCAGGCGCATGCCGGAGGTGAGCAGCCGGTCCAGGGTGCCGTCCATGCGGCGCAGCGCCTTGCCCTCCAGGCCGTGGGCGCGGGTGACCGGGATGAGGCGGGTCATCTCGGTCACCCGGGAGGACAGGGTCTCGACCTCGTGGCGGAAGTGCTCGTTGTGGCTGCGCAGCCGGGCGCGGAGCCGGGCCACCAGGAGGGAGGCGGCGGGGACGACGACGAGGAAGACGGGCAGGAACTCGGGCGTGCGCACGGCGATGATGACGAGGCCGCCGGTGAGCACGGTGAACGCGCCGAGGCCGGTCTCGGCGGTCTGCTGCACCATCTGTTCCACCGTCTCCACGTCCCGGACGACCTTGGCCTGCAGGACGCCCGCGCTGACCCGCGAGTGGTAGCCGATGGACAGTTGCTGCATGCGCGTGCACAGCGCGGAGCGCAGAGCGGTGCCCATGCGGCGCACGCTGCCGTACAGGAGGCGGACGTACAGCAGGTGCAGCGGGTAGTTGACCACCAGGATGAACATGATGATCCCGGTGCTGGTCCACAGGTCCTCGATCGGCCCGTGCTGCACGACGGTGTCGATGATGGCGGCGGTGACCAGGGGCAGCAGCCAGATGGGGCTGTGCTTGACGGTGAAGACGACGACCGCGGCAGCGAGCCGGCGGCGGTCGGCGCGGAACAGGTAGACGAGGGTGCGTATCGGGTGCTCGCCCCGGTAACGGTGGTCGAGCGGTTTCTCCAACGGCGACGCCATCGGCGTGGTCCTCCTGATGACCGAGTGGGACGGTGGGGAAAGCGCTTGCTCCCCGCGTCTTCCTACCCCGTCGGTCAGGAGTACGCCACACCGTTCCGCACCGTGGAAGGGGACCCGCGCCTTCTCCCCCGTGGAGGGCGCGGGCCCCGGTCTCCCGGCCGTGCGGGGCTCAGTCCCCGAGGGTGCGGGCGAGTTCGGTGGTGGCGCGCATGATCTCGGTGTCGTCCTCGGCCAGGAGTTGTTCCAGTCCGTCCCGCCGGGCGCGGACGGCCTGCCGGGCCGCACGCTCCCAGGCCACCGGGTTCTCACGGTGGTTGAGCAGTTTGGGGTAGGCGGTGGCGGTGGTCTCCCACTGCCGGGCGTCGGCGATGTTCTTGAGCAGGTGGATGATCTGCGCCCGGCAGCTCACCTGGGGCCGCTGCGCCAGTTCCCACAGGAAGGGGACGGTCGCGGCCGTCGCCTGTTCCACGACGAAGCCGTACTGGCAGATGCGCCTGCGCAGGTCGCCGAGGGCGGCGCGGGCGGTTTCGGCGTCTCCCCGGGCGACCTTGCGCAGCAGCCGGGGAATGGCCGCGGCCGAGCCGGTGGAGTCCTGGATGTCGCTCCAGGGCACCCCGTCCAGGCCCGCCAGCAGGGCGGGGGTGCGGGGCGAGCCGGGCGGCTGCTGGTGACGGTCGGTGCGCTGGATGCTCGGCTCGGGTGTCGGAGCGCTGCGCATGGTGTGGGGCCCTTCCGCGGCAGTCGGGTCAGATCGGGGTGCGGGTCGACAACGCGGCCCAGACCGTCTTGCCCGCCGGGGGGCGCGGGGCCCAGCCCCACTCCTCCGCGAGGGCGTCGACGATGCTCAGGCCGCGTCCGTGCTCCCGGAGCGCGCAGCCGTCGGACGGCTGGAACACGGGCGCGCTGTCCCCGGGGTCGGAGACGGTCAGCGTCAGCCTGGCCCGGCCCAGGGCGAGCCCGAGCCTGACCTCCGGCGCACCGGCCGCGGCGGACGGCACCGCGTGCGTCGCGGCGTTGGAGACGAGTTCGGTGACCACGAGGACCGCGTCGTCACCGCAGTGGTCGAGCGACCACCCGCGCAGCGTGTCCCGGGTGAAGACCCGGGCCCGGGCGAATCCCTCCCCGCTGCACGCGACACGCAGCACGGCGGGGGCCGGCCCACCGCCGAGGACCGGACGACCCGCGTACGGAGCGGGCAGCGGCAGTTCGGTCCGGCGGGCGGTCTCCCGCACCGGGTACGGGATGCCTCCCGAAGAGTTCGTCGCGCCTGCCTCCGACACGGGTTCGCCGGGCGACCGGAGCGTTGGATGCGCAGGTGATGGCACAGCATCTCCCTGATGCGACGTCAAGGCGGGGCCTCAACCGGGGGGTTGACGCCACGGCTATTATCCACGCTGAGAGCGCTCGCGTGCAATTGCACGAGAAATTGCGCGAAAAAAGTCGGCTGGGGGCGCTCGGGGACCGGCAGGGACCGGTCCGCTCCCCCGAACAGCGAGGAGACCGCGGTGCCATCAGTGCGCAACGGAGTGCAGGCCAGCTTGTTGGACGCCTGCTGGAAGAAGAGTCGGCACAGCAACGCCGAGGGCAACTGCGTCGAGGTCGCCCTCGTCGACGGGGGCATCGCGATGCGCAACTCCCGTTATCCGGACGGTCCCGCGCTCGTCTACACCCCGGCGGAGGTGGCCGCCTTCCTCGCCGGGGCGAAGGAGGGCGAGTTCGACCACCTGCTGTAGGGCGGCGCTGCGCGACGACCACGGGGGACGCGACGGCGCGGCGACGGGTCCACCCGGCCCGCGACGACGTGAAACGGAGCCCAACTACCCTATTCCTACGGGCGGATGCACGGTACGCCGGTCGGATGAGATAGTCTTTCCTTCACGTCTGCCGGTCTGCTGGGAGTCAGGATGTCCGCCGCGTCGCATCGCATCTCCCGTCTCGAGCCCTATCTCGACCGGGCCGAGCCCGCTCCGACCCTGCTGAATATGCTCGTCGGCGTGCAGTTGGCGGGCTTCCGCGAGGACGCCGGCCTCTCCCAGGACCAGGCCGCCCGTGACGTGGGGTTCAGCGGCGCGAAGCTCTCCCGCATCGAGTCGGGAAAGGGCCGCAAGCCCCCTGCGGAGAACGACGTCCGCGCCCTCCTCGACCGGTACGGCACCGACGCCTACGAGGCCTCGGTCCTGCTCAAGCTGTTGCGGCGGGCGGGCGAACCGGGTTGGTGGCAGCGCTACGACAAGCGCCTGATGCCCGAGTGGTTCGACCGACTGGTCGGTCTCCAGGAGGCCGCGTCGACCATCCGCACCTTCGAGATCCAGTACGTCCCCGGGCTGCTCCAGACCGAGGACTACGCGGAGGCCGTGGTCCGGCGCGGCCTGCCGAACGCCGCTCCGGGCGAGGTCCGGCGCCGCGTCGAACTGCGCAGGCGTCGAACGGAGTTGCTGGGCCGAGCCGACCCGCCGCAGTTGTGGGCGATCATCGACGAGTCCGTGCTGCTGCGAGTGCTGGGCAGCCGCGAGATCATGCGGGAGCAGTTGGAGCACCTCGTCGTGATGGCGAAGAAGCCCCATGTGACGCTGCAGATCGTACCGTTGGACGTGACGAACGCGTCGGCGCCCGCGATTCCCGTCACCTACCTTCGTTTCGGCGGCGCCGACCTGCCCGACGTGGTCTACCTGGAGCACATCAGGAGCGCCAACTTCCTCGAGGACCAGGACGAGACCGAGGAGTACCGGGTCGCGCTGGACCGGCTGGCCGACGAGGCGCTGACTCCGCGCGAGTCACTGAACCGCCTGCGCGAGACGATGGCGACGCGCTACGCCGCCGACGTCTAGCAGCGAGCCGTCGCAGTCGAGGAGGGGGCCGCACGCGTCGCGTGCGGCCCCCTCCTCGACTGTCCGCCGTCGTCCGTGCGGTGCCCGGACTGGCTCCTCAGCGCAGGCGGCCCAGGCCGCCGAACTCGATCCACTCGTCGGTGAGCTGACGCGGCGCCACCTCCGTGTCGGGGCGCCAGGTGGAGACCTCCACGAGGCCCGGCTCCAGGATCTCCATGCCCTCGAACAGGTCCTCGACGTCCTTCGGCTCACGCACCCGGCCCCAGTGGCCCTGGGTCGCCTGGTCCATGAAGTCGGTGACGAACTTGCGCACCTCGGGGTCGTCGCTGACCAACTGGCACATCACGGCGAAGCTGCCGGGCGCGAGCCGCTCGGTCACCCGGCGCACGACCGCCTTGGGTCCGTCCGTGTCGCTGTCCGGGATGCAGTGGAACACCGAGTTGAAGAGCACGGCGACCGGCTGAGAGAAGTCGATCAGGCGCTGGGTGTCCGGGTGGGAGAAGATCTCCTCCGTCGCACGCATGTCGGCGTGTATGACGGCCGTCTGGTCGTTCTGGTCGAGCAGTGCCCGGCCGTGGACCAGCACCATCGGGTCGTTGTCGACGTAGACGACACGGGACTCGGGGGCCACGCGCTGGGCGATCTGGTGCACGTTGTCCTGGGTGGGCAGGCCGGAGCCGTGGTCCAGGAACTGGCGGACGCCGTAGTCCTCGGCGAGGACGCGGACGACCCGCTGGAGGAAGCGCCGGTTGTTCAGCGCCAGCCGGCGCGTACTGGGGACGACCTTGTCCAGCTCGCCGACGGCCTGCCGGTCGGCCGCGTAGTTGTCCTTGCCGCCCAGGTAGAAGTCGTACATACGTGCCGCGGTTGGCACGTTGGCGTCGATCTCCGTGGACAACTGCTTGTCGGCTTGCATCGTTCCCCCAGCTCCGTACGGGGCCAACTGGACTGGCATGACTGACAGTACATCGTAGGGACCCGGTGGTCAGCCAATCCAGAGGGCGGCGGAAGTGGCCGCCAACCCTGTTGCGCTGCGGCGGAGTTGGCGGCCACCGTCCCGTCTCAGCCGCGTCCGGCGAGGTACGCGTCCACTCCGGCCGGCTGGTGGGCGTCCTCCACTCCGACCAGGCCGCCGAGTGCCTTGGCGTCGGGCCTGAGCACATAGGTGGACCGGCTGGCCGGCGCGGTCACGTAGGTGAAGTCCTGCGGGGTGCCGAGTCCGGTGTCGGCGTCCTTCCGGGAACGGTGCGCCTTGACCACGTCCTGCCGTGCCAGGCTGCCGCCCTCGCAGGCCTTCTTCAGGTCGGTGCCGATCAACTGGGCGGCGTTGTACCCGGAGAGCACGCCGGAGTCGACGGGCTCACCGGGGTACGCCTTCTGGTAGGAGGCGGCCATCTTCTTGACGCCCGGCAGGTCGGAGCCGACCGCGGGGGCGGCGCTGACCACGTGGACCATGGCCTCCAGGGCCGCCGCCGCGGGCGTCTTGAGCAACTGGGGTGCGTAGCCGGGGGCGCTGGTGACGATCGGCACCTTCAGGCCACGGGCTGCGGCCACGCCGGCCAGGGAGGCGGTCTGGGCGGGGCCCGCGCTGATGAGGATCGCCTTGGCCCCGGCCTTGCTCAGCGCGGACACCTGCGCCGTCAGGTCGGTGTCCGTGGCCTTGATCTTCTGTCCGGCGATCTTCATCCCCGCCTGCTCGGCGGCCCACTCGGAGCCCTCCAGCGCGTTGGCGCCGTAGTCGCCCTCGAAGTAGACGTGGCCGATGGTGTCGCCCTTGGTGAGCTTCTTGGTGCGGGTGAGGAAGTCGACGGCGGCGATCATGTCGATGTCGTAGGTGGTGCCGAGGACCTGGACGGAGTCCCGGCCGAGCAGGGAGGCCGCCCAGGCCTGCGGGAAGGTCAGCATGTGGTCCCGCTCGATGTCGTCGAGCAGGGCGGAGACCACCGGCGAGCCGATGACCTGGGGCAGGGCGACGACGTCCGGTGCGATGTCGGCGTAGGCGGTGACGGCCTTCTGCACGTCGTAGCCGTGGTCCTTGACGACGATCTCGACCTGGCGTCCGCAGATGCCGCCCGCGGCGTTGGTCTCGTCGGCCCACATCTGCTGGGCCTGCACGATGCTCTTGCCGAGCGTGGCGTAGGGGCCGGTGAGGTCGGTCAGCGCGCCGAGCCGGATGGTCTTCTCGCCGACTCCGGGACCGGTCCTGACGCCGTCGGCGGCGTCACCGGTGCTCCCGCCGTCCGCCTTGGAGCTGCAGGCGGTGCCCGCGAGCAGCACGGCGGCCAGGGCCGCGGCCAGGGCGGCGGTGCGGGCGGCGCGGGGTCTGGGGTGCGTGACGTTCACGGGGTGTGCTCCTTGGCTCGTGCGGTGGTGTCGGGGGTGCCGTTGGTGCCGGTGGTGCCGGGTGCGGCGGCGGGCGCCGGTCCGGTGCCGGGTTGTCCGGGGGCGGGCGGCCGGCGGCGCAGGCGGGCCCGCGTGCGGCGGGCCAGTCCGTGCAGGCCGTCGGGGGCGTAGAGGAGGACGAGCACGATCGCCGCGCCGTAGAGGTAGCGGGACGCCTCGGTCGGGCCGATCGAGCCGTCGCCGGAGCCCGGTGCCGCCACCAGGGGCAGTTGGTCGGCGTAGCGGGTCATCAGCAGGGGCAGCGCGGTGACGAAGACGGCCCCCGCGGTGGCGCCGGCCACCGAGCCGAGGCCGCCGACGACGATCATCGCGAGGTAGTCGACGGAGAGCGCGAGGGAGAAGTAGTCGGGGACCACGCGCCGGAAGGAGAGCGCGAGCAGGACGCCGGCGAGGCCCGCGTACATCGACGAGACGACGAACGCGGCCGAGCGGTACCGGGCCACGTGCACGCCCATCACGGATGCCGCCGTCTCGCTGTCCCGCAGCGCCGCCAGGGCCCGTCCGGGCCGTCCGCGCAGCAGTCCGCGTGCCGTGAACCAGGTGACGGCGAACAGGGTAAGGCCCAGGTACCAGAGGCGTTCCTCGGCGCCGAACGGCACGCCCAGGACGGTGAGTCCGGGACCGGACCCGTCGAAGGCGAAGCCGCCCAGCTCCAGCGGCGGCACCGAGCGGCCGTTGAAGCCGCCGGTGACGGAGTCCGCGGTGAGCAGGACGTGGTGGCCGAGGAAGACCAGGGCGAGGGTGGCCACGCCCAGGTAGATGCCCTTCACACGCCCGGCGACGGGACTGAACAGCCCGCCGGCCGCACCGGCCAGGAGGACGGCGAGGACGAGGGCCGCGGCGGGCGGCAGCCCGGGGCCCGGCTCGCCCGCCAGCCAGACGTAGCCGTAGGCGCCGACGGCCAGGAAGAAGGCGTGCCCGAGGGAGAGCTGCCCGGCGGTGCCGCTGAGCAGGCCGAGCCCGACGGCGCCGATGGCGGCGGCCAGGGAGAACAGGCCGATGCGCAGCCAGAAGGCGTCGAGGTAGAAGGGCAGGGCACACAGGAGCAGGGCGGTCAGCAGGAGCGGGCCGCGCCGCAGGAGGAGGGAGCGCAGGTCAGACACGGGCCGCTCCCTTCGCCGCGAAGAGTCCGGCGGGGCGCACCAGCAGGACGAGCACCATCACGGCGTACGGCGCGACGTCGCCGAAGCCCTCGCCGAGGACGTGCAGGTCCGTCTGGTAGCCGGCGACGAAGGCCTCGGTGAGACCGATCAGCAGGCTGCCGACCAGGGCGCCGACCGGGGAGGCCATGCCGCCGAGGATGGCGGCCGGGAATGCCTTCAGGGCGAGTTGCCCCGTGGTGCGTTCGAGGCCGGGCGCCGGGAAGGCGACCAGGAAGACGGCGGCGAGTGCGGCGAGGCCGCCGGCCAGGCACCAGGCGGCGGTGCGGACGCGGGTGAGCCGTACGCCCATGAGGGCGGCGGCCTCGCGGTCCTCGGCGGACGCCCGCAGTGCCAGGCCCCAGGGTGTGAACCGGAAGAGGGCGAAGGCGCCCCCGATGGCCGCGGCGGACACGAGGATCGCGGCGACGCGGCTGTCGGCCACGGTCACCGGTCCGAGGTCGGTGACGGCGGAGCCCCAGGGGTCGCCGAGCGGCAGCAGGTCGCCGCCGATGCGCCGGGCGAGGTCGGTGACCAGGACGATGTCGACGCCGATGGTGACGATGGTCTGGACGTGCGCGGCGTGCGGGTCGCTCCCGCCGACGCGCTGCAGCACGAGCCGGTCCAGCAGCCCGGCCGCCGCGGCCGTCACCAGGACCGCGAGGGCGAGCGCCCCGGCGAAGCCGAGGTCGTCGTGGAGGACGGCGACGAGGTAGCCGCCGAGCAGCAGCAGGGAGCCGTGGGTGAAGCTCAGGACGCCGGACGCCTTGAAGACGGTGACGAAGCCGAGGGCGATCAGGGCGTACACGGAGCCGAGGGCGAGGCCGTTGAACAGACTGTCGAGGAAGCCGGTCATGCCGCGTCCTCCCCCGTGGCGGTCCCGAGGTAGGCGCGCAGCACCTCGGGGTCGCGCCGGACCTCGTCGGGGGTGCCGTGGGCGACGGCCCGGCCGAAGTCGAGGACGGTGACCTCGTCGGCGAGCCGCATGACCAGGCCCATGTCGTGCTCCACCAGCACGACGGAGAGGCCGAGTTCGGCGCGGACCTCCCGGACGACCGCGGTCATGCGCAGGCGTTCGGCGGCGTTCATGCCGGCCACGGGTTCGTCGAGCAGCAGGACACGGGGCTCCAGACACAGGGCACGGGCGAGTTCGACGCGTTTGCGGTCGCCGTAGGAGAGCAGCGCTACGGGGGCGTCGAAGTGGGCGCCGAGACCGGTGAGTTCGGCGATCTCGCGAGCCCTGGCGAGGTGGGCGCGCTGTTCGCGCCGGGCGCCCGGCAGACGCAGGGCGGTGGCGGCGAAACCGGCGCGGGACAGGGCGTGCCGGCCGAGCATCAGGTTGTCGGCGACGGTTCCCTGGGTGGTGACGATGTTCTGGAAGGTGCGGGCGATGCCCAGGGCGGCGATCCGGTGCGGGGCGAGCCGGGTCAGTTCCGCGGCGCCGAGCCGCACGGAACCGGCGGTGGGGCGGTAGAGGCCGGACAGGACGTTGAAGCAGGTGGACTTGCCGGCGCCGTTGGGCCCGATGACGGCGTGCACGGTGCCGGGAGCGACGGTGAAGGAGACGTCGTCGAGGGCGAGGAGACCGGCGAAGCGCACGGTCACGCCGCGCACGTCGAGCGCGGGCGGTGCGGCGGGGGCACTCACGCGGCCCCCTTGCCGTCGGCGGCGCCGGTGGTCTCGCCCAGGTAGAGGCGGCGCACGGCGTCCGTGCGGGCGAGTTCGGCGGCGGCGCCGGACAGTCCGATCTCGCCGACCTCCAGGACGTACGCGTGCCCGGCGAGCGACAGCGCCATCCCGGCGTTCTGTTCCACGAGGAGGACGGCGGTGCCCTGGGCGTTGATCTCGCGCACGACCTCGGCGATGCGGTCGACCATCATCGGGGCGAGTCCGAGGGAGGGCTCGTCGAGGAGGAGCAGGCGGGGGGCGGCCATCAGGGCGCGGCCGATGGCGAGCATCTGCTGCTCGCCCCCGGACAGCAGACCGGCGGCCTGACGAGTGCGCTCGGCGAGTCTCGGGAAGAGGGTGAAGACCCGCTCCCGGGCCTCGCGGACCTGGTCCGGGGCCCGCCGGTTGAGGCCGAGTCCCCCGGCCCGCAGGTTCTCGTCGACGGTGAGTCCGGCGAACACCCGCCTGCCCTCGGGCACCTGGACGACCCCGGCCCGTACGGCGGCGACCGGGTCGCGGCCGTCGAGGACCGTCTCGCCGTAGCGGACGCGGCCGGCCGTGACGGCCCCGCGGTGCAGGCGCAGGGTGCCCGAGACGGCCCGCAGCAGCGTGGTCTTGCCGGCGCCGTTGGCACCGAGCAGGGCGACGACGGCACCGGGCGGGACGGTCAGGGACACGGAGCGGAGGGCGGACAGTGCGCGCCCGTACGTCACGTCGAGGCTTTCGACGTGCAGCGCGGGCGAGCCGTCCGATGGTGCTGCGGGCATCGCGGCTCCTTGGAACCGGGCCGGGAGGGCACGGTGACGGTGGTCGGGGGGAGCTCACGACAGCACGGGCGCGGGGGCCCGTACAGGGGGGTCGGGCG